>CAZCGB010000093.1:0-8587 GCA_964498045.1 uncultured Isosphaeraceae bacterium | reverse complement strand
GCATCGCAGACGGCGAAACCGTGGAGATCGAAGCCGACCTCCAACATCACTTCAGCACAGGCCCCGACGGCGGCCCGATCCCGCTTTATGACACCATCGCGGAGATCCCCGGCACCGAATTCCCCGAGCAGGTCGTCATCATCTCCGCCCACCTCGACTCCTGGGACGGCCCGGGCAGCCAGGGCGCACAGGACAACGGCACGGGAACATCGGTCACGGTTGAAGCCGCGCGCATCCTCACTGCCGCGGGCGTCAAGCCGCGTCGCACCATTCGCTTCATCAACTGGACCGGCGAGGAGCAGGGCCTGCTCGGCTCGAAGGGATATCTCGATAGCTTGAGTGACGAGGAAAAGAAAAACATCTCCGTCGTGCTGGTGGATGACGGCGGCACCAACTATCAGGGTGGATTGGTCTGCGTGAAGGAGATGGAGGAGATGCTGACCAAGGCCACGGAGCCGGTGAACGCCGCGTTCCCCGACATGAAAGTGGACATCATCGTGCGCGACCGCATGCCGCGCGGCGGCGGGTCTGATCACGCCACCTTCAACGCCGCTGGAATTCCCGGATTCTTCTGGGAAGAGGACGGCTCAGGCGGACGCGAAGGCAAGAACTACACCTACGTGCATCACACGCAGTTTGACACCACGCGCTTCGCCGTGCCCGAGTACCTGGTGCAGTCGGCGACGTGCAGCGCAGTGACGGCGTACAACCTGGCGATGGCGGACACCATGCTGCCGCGCTGGACGCCGCCAGCCGCGACGCCCGAGGACACCGGTCCGTTCACTCCGACGCCCGGCGCGCTCACCGGCACGTGGACCGGCACGATGATCCGCGACGGCCAGCCGTCAGACTTCACGTTCACCTACACCATCGAGCACTCGTCGGAAGGCAAGATGCGCGGCAAGATGTATTCGCGATTCGGCGGCGACAGCTCGCTGCGCAACATCGCCTTCAATGCCGACACCGGCGAATTGTCGTTCAGGATCGAGAACGACTTCGGCGCGACCAATTACAAGGCCAAGGTCAAGGGCGACAACATGACAGACGGCGCGATCCTGCGGGATGACGTGCAGCCTGTGGGAGGAAACCGCGCAGCCAGCGCGGGCCCAGCCACGACCTTCACCGCGCACCGCGACACACAGGAGATCAAGCCGCCGCCAGCTCCCGATTCAGCCAGTGCCGATGGCGCGCCAGCCGGAGGCCAGGGTGGTCAGCGGCGTACTCGCGGCGGCAACGGCGGCGGTGGCCCGGGCGGAGCCGGCGGCAACAGCGGCGGAAACTGAGTCGCTTCGATCCTTCAGACCAGAATCTCACAGCCGCGATCCATCTGGATCGCGGCTTGTCTATTGTGCCGCTATTGCTGGTTCGGCTTGTCCAGCGATTGCAGCGCTTCGCGGGCGCCCGCGTGGTCCGGCTGCAGGCGCACGGCGGCCTCCAGATTGGTTCGCGCTTCCTGCATCCGGTTCAACGCGCGATAGTTCAGCCCGGCGTTGTATCGCGCGAGGAAGAGATTGGGGTTGATCTCGATCGCCCGGCGATACCGCTGCTCGGCCTCAACGCGCTGCCCGCTGCGCGCCAGCGCCAAGCCAAAATTGTTCCATGTCTCGGCGTCGCCCGTCTGCAGCTGGCATGCGAATGCGAAGAAACGCGCGGCCTCATCGGGACGTGATTCCTTCAACAGGCGCAATCCCATCCGTCGGGCCGCTTGGAATTGCATGTCAGGCACGGCAGTCGCCGATTCGTATGCCTCGAGAAGCGAGGTCAGGTCGCCCCGGCCCTCCAAGGCATTCCACAAGTTGATGTGCGCCTTGCGATTGTCCGGCTGGATGCGGATCGCCTCGCGAAAATGGGGAAGGGCCCCATCCACATCGCCGGCCGTCAGCAGCACGAAGCCGCGTCCGTTCTGCGAGAAGGAACTGCCGGGATCTTTCTCGCAGTTGTACGTCCAGAGCGTGGCGGTGCTGCGCCAGACCTGCGTCTGTCGCCAGGTCAACGCCGACAGGCCGATGAGCGCGAGAACGATTGCCGCGCAAATCACATGAAAAACGCCGCGCGAACATCGCGTCCACGCCTGCAGGATGATCGCACCGGCCAGCACGCTCAGGGCCACGCCAGGGAGATACGCATACCGATCCGCCACGATCTGCGGACCGTTCTGAAACAGGCCCAGCACAGGACCAAGGAACCCTGCATAGCACAACGCTGCGACGAACAGCCCAGGCGCTCGCAGACGCAGAGAAAGCACCAGCAGGGTCGCGATGATCACGATGACGATCGCGACGATGAACTTCGCTTCGCCCAGCGGCATCGGCAGGCGCAATTCATAGAGCGGCAACAGGCTCGTCGGCACAAGCGTCTTCCATACATAAAACGTCAGGCCGTAGAACGATTGAACCACACGCGCCAGCAGCGAGTGACGCTCGAACGGGTAGATCCAGTTGTGAGAGGCCTGTCCGGCCGTGGCGGCGATGGAGAACGCGACTGCGAGCGCGACGAACGGCAGTTTCTCGAGCCAGACGCGCGCCGCAGGCGTCGATGGCTGATGCCCAAGAGGATTCCCCGGAGTGCCAATGCGCCGCAGCGGATGCCAGTCGAGCGCAAGCATAGCCACGATCATCGGGACGCCTGCCACCTTGGCGATGAGCGAGAGCCCGTACAGCATGATCGCGACCGCGTACCATCGCGAGAAGCGCTTTTGGCCGGGATACACAGCCTTGAGCCAGGCCAGCAATGTGAGAATCAGCAGAAGCGCGCTCACCAGGTCGCGCCTCTCGGTGATCCAGGCAACATTCTCGACGCGCAACGGATGCAGCGCAAACAGCAGCGCGGCCACGGCGGCAGCAACCTGTGGAAGCCATGCCGGCCAGTCGTCCCGACGGATCGTCGGCCAAGTGATCAGCCGCAGCGCCAGCACATACACCAAGGTTGCATTGATTGTGTGCAGCAGGTTGCTGGTGATGTGGTACGCCCGCGGGTTCATGCCCCGGCCAAATGTGGCGTCGGCGCCGAAGACCCATTGGCCCCACATTGCGTCCCATCCCAGCGTCAACCACGCCAAGGGCTGATAG
The DNA here is from genome assembly GCA_964498045.1 of uncultured Isosphaeraceae bacterium. Classification (GTDB taxonomy): domain Bacteria; phylum Planctomycetota; class Phycisphaerae; order Phycisphaerales; family SM1A02; genus DATKJG01. The sequence continues at coordinate 5,519 of CAZCGB010000093.1, read as the reverse complement.
TGGCCCATATGAAACGTGGTGAACATCCACCTCAGGTTCGACCAGTCCAGTCCGCGATAGTCGGTGTTGTTGATGAAGTTGCCGGTGTCATCCCAATCCACCCAGCCATTCGATAGCGCCGGCCAGAACGCGGCGAACGTGGCGCAGGCCACCAGCAACACTCCGAACCATGAAACGCGCACCGGCGGAATGGCGAGCGACGACTCTGCTTCTGCGGCGGGCCGGCGTTGTGACCTTTCCTTCGTCTTCATGACCAACGCGCAATCTCCTGGCTCGCAGTATAGTGGCGTGAACATCCGCGCCCGCTCACGCTGGCGCGCGACGAGCGGTGATGATCTGGATGACGCCAAGTCGATTGAGCAGCGGCAGCCTGGCCGCGACCTGGCTCAATGCCGGTCCAGCGCCGCCGAGCCCCACGGGCAGCAGCAAGTGAGTTCGGCACCGTGCCTCAATGCATCCCAGGCCTGTGAGATGCGCCGCCACATGCGACGCGCGCACGAACATGTGCGGGCCTTCCGGCATCTTCATCCGCGCCTTCTCCAGCACCCACAGCGGCAACGCCCAGGTCGGATTCGGTGTGGACAAGACGATCACTCCGCCAGGTCGACACACCTCGACCATGGCCGCCACAGCCGCGCGCCAGTCGTCGACGTGCTCCAGCATGTCGGCTGAAATGACCGCATCAAAGCGCTCGTGCCCGCGCGAGCGCACCTCAGTCGCAGGTGACACTTCGAATCGAAGCTCGGCCCGGTCGGCAAAAGTTGCACGGGCGGCGGCAATCATGCGTGCGCTCAAGTCGATGCCCAGGCCGCTCCGCGGGTTGAGCGACGCCAGAATCTGACCGGTTCCGCAGCCGAAATCCGCCACACTCACGCGATACTCGGCGGGCACAGCTGTCAAAAAGCACTCCTTGAGCGTGCTGTAGTATGCAGCATTGCGGCGCTTGGCGGCGTCGTAGGTCGCGGCCTGCTCATCCCAGTGCCGTCGAGTCGCTTCGATCTTGGGCTCGGTCATCGACATGGCTGTGCTGCCGATAACACCGGGCTTTGTCGGAAAGGCGTTTGCATGGCAGGAATGTTAGTGGCGGATCGACAGAGAAAGTTCCCAATGCGCATTCGAGCAACCGAACCTGCCACATCTGTGATGCACAATATGACAGCCGGTGCGCACAACGCGCCCCAACAGGAGTCAGCCCCAACGTGTCCGAGTCGGCCAGGACAAGCGAATCACACACTTCCGGCGAGCGTGTCCACGACGCTGCAGAGTCGCCGCGCATCCAGACCAGCGCCGATGCGCAGGTCGCCGCAGCACTCAAGTGGGCGCGACGCAATCGGTACTACTACGGTGAACTTGTTCGACTGTACCAATGGCACGTTCCGCCGGGGGCCAGCGTGCTGCACGTCGGTTGCGGCCTGGGAGACACACTGGCGGCACTCCGGCCATCGCGAGGCGTGGGACTGGATGCTTCGGCGTCGGTTGCGCGCGAAGCGACGCTCCGACACCCACGTCCGGAACTGCGATTCATCTCCGCCGACCTCGAGCGATTCGAACTCAATGAGGCGTTCGACTTCGTGATCATCGATCATGCCTTGGGCGACCTCGGCGACATTCAGGCATGCTTGGAGCGCGTTCGCGCGGTGTGTCAGCCTCACACCCGACTGATCCTGAGCTACTACAACGCCTTATGGAGTCCGCTGCTGCGCATGGCATCGCTTGTCGGGCTGCGCCGCCCAACAGGCGAACAGAACTGGCTTGGAGCCAGCGACTTCGACAATCTTGCCCAACTGGCCGGCTTTGAGACCGTCAGTCGCTCGAGCGAAACCCTTCTGCCCAAACCAATCCCGGTGCTGAACTGGCTGTTCAATCGACTTGTGGTGAAGTTCTGGCCGTTTTCACACTTGGCGTTGACGCAGGTGTTCATCGCCCGGCCGAAAACGCCGCCCGCCGAGGCCGAGCGATTCACCTGCACGGTGGTCATTCCCACTCGCAACGAACGTGGCAACATTGCCGAGGCCGTGCGGCGCATGCCGGATATCGGGACGCACACTGAGATCATTTTCGTCGACGGCAACAGCACCGATGGCACGGTCGACGAGATCCAACGTGTGATTGCGGCCAACCCACAGCTTGACATGAGATTCATTCCGCAGGGCGATGGCCGTGGCAAGGGCGACGCGGTGCGCAAGGGATTCGCGGTTGCCCGGGGAGACGTGCTGATGATCCTCGACGCCGACCTCACCGTTCCACCGGAGGACCTGCCGCGTTTCTTTGCGCCTATCGCCAAGGGCGCGGCCGAGTTCATCAACGGCACTCGCCTCGTGTACCCGATGGAGAATCAGGCGATGCGGTTCCTCAACAAGGTGGGCAATCGCGGCTTCAGCATCCTCTTCACGTGGCTTCTTGGTCAGCGCTTCCGCGATACCTTGTGCGGCACCAAGTCGCTCACCCGGCTGAACTACCAGACCATTGCCGCCAACCGATCCTACTTCGGCGAATTCGACCCGTTTGGCGACTTCGACCTCATTTTCGGCGCGGTGAAGGCGAACCTCAAGATCATCGAGGTGCCGGTGCGCTATCGCGCCAGAACTTACGGCGAAACCAACATCAGCCGCTTTCGTCACGGTTGGCTTCTGCTGAAGATGAGTTGGCTTGCGTTCCGCCGGCTCAAGATGCGCTGACCCCGTCAGGTCAACGCCGCCATCACAACTGCGGCAAGCGCCAGCCCAAGCGCGAGCACGGTCGTACCGCAGCCTTTCTTGCGCTCAGGGGCCGTGAACTTCGCCGGCGATTCGAGCCGCAATTGCCGCTCCAGCACCTCAATGAAGTCCTTGCTCTCCTTGAGTCCTTCGCCGGTCGCCTGACGGTGCAGTTTGATGGCCTCGATCTTGCGGCCTTCAAAGATCGCCTGGTAGATAGCCTGTTCCTGCTGCTCGCTGATGAGTTCGCCGCGCGCGTTCTGCATGGCTGGTCACTCCGTGAGGCCGGGCATGCGCATGTGGTGCGACAGGGCCAGCGCTCGAAGCCGTTCGGTTGAAGGCGGCGGCGCGCTGGGTGGCGTGAGCAGGTCCGTCGCGCTCACCGGCGGCACGCCGATCGCCTCGAAGAACTTCTCGAATCCGCCCGGCGTGAATTTCGTCAGGAATCGGCAGGGCGTCAGAAACGGATTGCTGAACGTGTGCATCGTGTTGCGCGGCACGATAAGCGTGTCGCCCGCCCGAGCGATGGCCGATTGCCCGCTGACCAGCACCTTCACTGCGCCATCGAGTATATAGAAGGATTCATCGAAATCCTGATGCAGGTGCGGCGGCGGGCCGGCGAACAACGCCGGGCAATAGTGTTCGGTCATGCTCCACGACCCGCCCGTATCAGCGGAATCGACCAGGAATCGCACGCGCGAACCCAGCACCCATAGCACTCGGGCTTCGCGGTGCGTGCGCAGGAAGCACGGCAGCACGGCGGCAGGGACGCTGGACTGTGATGTGGAGGTCTGATCGGACATCACGGCATTGGGCACGGGTTCAGCATACCTGCAGCCATGGCGTTTTGCCGGAGATCCTTCCCGGGCACGGAGTGCCCGGGCTTTGATCGGATTATTTGCGCGAAAGGCGCGCGAGACGGCCGATTCGCTGCGGCTCGCGCTCGATCAGTCTTGCGTCCTTCGACAGCGCCGCATGCGCCGCGGCGAAGTGCGGGCGGGCTTCGTCGATCCGGCCTAGCGCGTGCAGACACTCGGCGATCTCCTCGTGCGTGTAGCCGTCGGCGGTCTCGCCGGCGGCAGTCGATTCCGCAAGCAGCATCTGCTGCAGCGCGAGGGCTTCTTCCAGCCTGCCCAGCGAGCGCTGGCACCGACCGACGCACCAGCGCGCGATGCGGATGTCAGCTGGCTTGCCCAGTTCGACGCGGCCGGTCAGTGCATTCTCAAAATGCTCGAGTGCGTCGGCGTAGTCGCCTTGATCGTGCAGCGTCCAGCCGAGGTTGTTGTGCAGAGACGGCCCCCACTGCCTGGCGCGTGGGTTGGATGAGGATTCAGCCATCGTCAACGCACGGCGATTCCACTCCAGCGCGTCATCCGCCCGACCAGTGTTGTGATGCACGATGGCGATCATGTGCGCGGCATCGACGGCGAGCGTGTCCAGACCGCCCCGCTGCGCCAAGTGCAGCGCGATTTCGAATTGCGACATGGCTTCGGCGGCGCACTTTGATGAGTTCAACACGCGTCCACGCTCCAACGCCAGCCGCACGCGCGCCGCGGCGAACGACGCGTCGCTCGCATGCGAAGACAAATCGCGCTCGATTGCATCAAGGTCGTGAAATGCCTCATCGAATCGCCGCTGCAATCCCAGCGCGCGAGCGATCTGCGTGCGCAGTTCCACCGATGTCGCCGCGTCCGCGCCGACAGACGCCAAACGGAATCTCGCCTCGCTCGCCGCTGCGTCATAGAAATCCCACAACTGATCAATCAGTTGTTGCGTCGTACCGCCCACACCTCACGCCGCCCCCTTCACTTTGACGTCGCTCGCCATGCCGATCTGCACGAGATGCGCCAGCGGGCCGCGCGGCTGCTTCTTCTCTTCCTCCAGCCGCTGCTTGGCGCCGGGGTTGGCGTAGGTGTTGAAGATCATCGCCTTCACCGTCGCGAACATGCCGCCGAAGGACGCGAACGTGTGATTCACCGCCGTCGGCTCGTAGCCGCAGTGCACCATGCAGTTGGCGCATTTGGGATTGCCTGACGCCCGGCCGTAGTTCGCCCATTCCGTCTCGGCCATCAGTTCCTTGAAGGTGTCCGCGTAGCCTTCCTGCAGCAGGTAGCACGGCTTCTGCCAGCCGAAAATGTTGTAGCACGGGTTGCCCCACGGCGTGCATTCGTAGTCGCGCTTGCCCATGAGGAACTCAAGGAAGAGCGGCGACTGGTTGAACTTCCACGCTTTCTTTCCATCCTTGCGATTGGAAAGGATCATCTCGAACAGGCGGTTGGTCTCGCCGTTGCGGCCGAGGAATGACTTCTGATCGGGGGCTTTCTCGTACGCGTAGCCGGGGCTGACCATCATGCCTTCGACGCCGAGGTCCATCATCTCATCGAAGAACGCGCGGACGCTGTTGGCGTCGGCTCCGTCAAACAACGTCGTATTGGTCGTCACACGGAAGCCGCGCTGCACCGCGAGGCGAATCCCTTCCGCCGCCTTCTCATACGTGCCTTCGCGACATACGGCGAAATCGTGGTGCTCTTCCTGGCCATCCATATGCACAGAGAACGTCAGGTACTTGCTCGGCGTGAACCAGCCCGCTTCGAGTTTGTCCTTCAGCAGCAGTGCGTTGGTGCAGAGATAGATGTACTTGCGGCGTTTGACCAGTTCGGCGACGAGTTCGCGGATGTGCGGGTACAGCAGCGGCTCGCCGCCGGGGATGGACACCATCGGCGCGCCGCATTCATCCACGGCCCGCAGCGCGTCAGCCAGGGCCATGTCCTTCTTCAGGATGTGGGCGGGGTACTGAATCTTGCCGCAGCCCGCGCAGGCGAG
>CAZCGB010000092.1:0-8588 GCA_964498045.1 uncultured Isosphaeraceae bacterium | reverse complement strand
CAACGAGGCAGGATTGCCGAAAGGCGTGCTGAACATCGTGCACGGACTCGGCCCGAAAGTCGGCGCGGCCATCGTCGCGCATCCGCGCATTCCCGCAGTGTCCTTCACCGGCGGCACCAAGACCGGCGCTGCGATCGCGCGAGTCGCCGGTCCCATGTTCAAGAAACTTTCGCTGGAGCTCGGCGGCAAGAATCCGACGATCATTTTCGCCGATGCCGACATGGCCAAGGCCATCCCCGGCGCGGTCAAGGCGGCCTTCAGCAACCAGGGTGAAATCTGCCTGTGCGGCTCGCGCATCTTTGTCGAGCGTTCGATCCTCGCACGCTTCACGGAAGATTTCGTCGAACGCACGAAAGAACTGAAGCAGGGCGATCCACTCGATTCCGCGACCGAGCAGGGCGCAGTGACATCGAAGCCGCATTTTGACAAGGTGATGTCGTACATTGAACTGGCGAGGACCGAAGGCGGCAAGATTCTTTGCGGCGGCGGCCCGCCTCCCCACTTGCCTGAACGTTGCCGAAATGGCTGGTTCATTCAACCGACGGTGTTCGCGAACCTCGATTCGAATTGCCGCACGAATCAGGAGGAGATCTTTGGCCCGGTCGTCACCATCATCCCCTTTGACACTGAATCAGATGCAGTCGCGATGGCGAATTCCACGCCCTACGGCCTGGCGGCGAGCGTGTGGACGACGAACCTCGATCGCGCACATCGCGTCGCCGCGGCGATCCAATCCGGCGTCATCTGGATCAACTGCTGGCTGCTGCGCGACCTGCGCACGCCGTTCGGCGGCATGAAGCAGTCCGGCGTCGGCCGCGAGGGCGGCGATGAGGCCCTGCGCTTCTTCACCGAACCGAGGAACATCTGCATCGCGACGCCATAGCCCCGGCTGATAGAATCCGTTCGTCGTTTCCCGATGTCGAACTCGCGCATCCATCGTGTTGAAGGCGTCGTGACCTACGAGATCAACGGCCGCAAATACCATCGCCTCGAAGATGTGCCGGCCGAATTCCGCGGCCTGTTCGTTGATCGCGATGGCAACGGTGTGCCGGATGTCATTGAACGCACGATGCATGATGGCAAGGCCGTCGTTCGCGCCGATACGCGCGTCATGCACACCTCCATGACGGGTAATCCACTGAGCATGCTCAGGTTGACCGACCCCAAGCTCGCACGAGCGGTCGCCGCGAGCGACGCGATGGAGACCATCAAGTGCGCTTCCTGCGGCTACGATCTGAAAGGCACAGCCATCGGCGGCAATTGCCCGGAGTGCGGCCAGCCGGTGACTCGATCGATTCAGCAGCTGATTGATCCGCAACCGTCCACCGCTCGAAACGTCGTCTCTTTTCTGCTGTCGAATCCACGCGTGATTTCGTCGCTGCTGACCCTGTTGGCGGTGTTGGCGACTCTGTTGTTCCTGCGATGGATTCGCTGATCCGCCCTTGCGCTGTCACACTCCCACTCCCACCAGCCAGATGACTGCGAACATTGAAAGCACCCGCGCACCGGAACCCGTCGGCGCGTTCCCTCACGCCAAGCGCGTGGGCAACCTGCTGTTCCTTTCCGGCATCGGGCCGCGCAAGCGCGGCAGCAAAGACATCCCCGGCGTGACGCTCAACGCCGACGGCTCGATCAGATCATACGACGTTGAAACCCAATGCCGAGCGGTCTTCGACAACGTGCGATACGTGCTGGAAGACGCCGGGAGCCGGTGGGAGAACATCGTGGATGTGCATGTGTTCCTCACCAACATGAAGGCGGATTTCCCCACGTACAACCGCTTGTACGCGGAATACTTCGCGGGGCCGCCCAGCAGCGGCAAGCCGAATCCGACGCGCACGACGATCGAGATCAATTGCCTGCCCACGCCGATCGCGATCGAGTTGAAGGTCATCGCGACGATCGGCGATTAATGACGCGATGGGCGTGATCCCCATGCAAAGCCCACGCATGGCCATGCGTGGGCTTTAACTGATTTCGCGCAACACCGCGCGCACCGGGCTTGCGTCGAATCCCACAAGTCTCAGCGGCAGCGCGATCAGTTCGTACTCGCCTTCGGGCACATCCTTCAACACGAGGCCTTCGAGGATCGCCATGTCGTTGGCCAGAAAGCGCGCATGGGCCGGCAGGTCCTTGGAATCCTGCAGATCGACGCTGGGCGTGTCGATGCCGACGGTGATGACGCCGCAGCGATGCAGTTCATCGACGAGCGTCGGCTCAAGGGCGGCGAAGTCGCTGTTCCAGTTTGTCGGATCGGGAAACGTGCCCGTGGCGATGAGCACGCGCGAAGCGCGGACTTGAGATTTGAGATTTGAGATCTCAAATCCCAGATGCTTGAGCGCGACCCGTCCGCCTCGCGCAACCCGTGCGCGAATCACCTGGCAGCGGCCGAGGTAATAGTCGAGCGAGCGTTCATCGATCGCCGGCGCAATCGTGCCGTAGTGGTTCGGCCCGTCGGCATGCGCGCCGAGGTGCACCGTCGCCCGCAGCGTCGAAAGCGTGACATTCGCGCCTTGCTTCATGTCCAGCAGAACCTCGCGCGAAGGCGGCGTATCTCCCGGCCAGACCTTCAGTTCGGGCGAAATCGGCGGCGAAATGTCGTAGAGGCGGCTCACAGGCGATGCCGGATCGCCCACAAATCCGCGAACGTCGGCAGAAACAGGCTTTTCTTGAGGAAGTCCACGCCCAGCGAACCGCCCGTGCCGTGCTTGCTGCCGATTGTGCGTTCGACAAGCTTGACGTGCCGGTAGCGCCATTCCTGCAGGCCTTCGTCAAAATCGGTCATCGTTTCGAAGAGGATGACCAGATCGGGACGCGACGTGTACAGGCGGAACAGTTCATCCTGCACCTGTCGGTCGGCGATGTTCGGCGATTCGCGTTCGCGCCGGAGCAGTTCCGCAGGCACCTGCGCGCCGTGTTTGGCGAGGAAGTCGTAGAAATGGTCGACCAGCGAACGCTCGTGCAGTCGCCGGACGACCGCTTCGGTCCCGGCATCTCCGGGCTTGAGGTACTTCACCACCTCCGACCGCTTGTAGCCGAGCATGAACTCCAGCTCGCGGTACTGCGTTGACTGGAATCCGGATGCAGTGTCAAGCCGATCCCGGAAACTCGTGAACGACATGGGCGTCATGGTTTCGAGAATGTCGATCTGGCCGACCAGCGTCTTCATGATCGTGCGGCACCTGTGCACCGTGTGAATCGCACCGTACAGGTCGCCTTCGCTGAAATCGCGCTTCACCTTGTCCAGCTCATGCAGCATCAACTTGAACCACAACTCGTACGCCTGATGGATGACGATGAACAGCATCTCATCGTGCTCGGGCGGCGAGGATCGCGGCTGCTGCAGGTTCAGCAGTTCGGGAACCGAAAGATACGTGGAGTAGGTCAGCGACATTGAGTGGAACGACATGCTAAGCCGCGACCGGCTTCACGTCACGGCTGAGACGGTCACGACGGCGATGAACATCAGAACAATGAACACGATCAACGCCGCGACGAAGGCGATCACCTGCGTTTGAAATCGCGCCCTTGCCCGGGCGGCCGCATAGGGAATGGTCGAGAAACTGATCATGTTGTACTGCGGATGGAACCAGTCCGGCAGCAGTGCATGCAGGCCATGTTCGACCTTTTTTTTCCCGCGAAACAGCGGCGAGGCGGTCTTGTCGCGCATCTCGACGAAGTTCTCCAATGCCATGTCGGCGATGGCCTCGGCGTTGGGCTTGCGCACCGCACCGAGTTCACTGAACGTGCGCAGCCAGTCACTCGGAAAAGCCTCGATGCATCGCATCAGCGCCGTGCAGTCTTCAAAGGCCGCATTCGCGCCCTGGCCGTAGAACGGGACGATCGCGTGTGCGGCGTCGCCGATCAGCAGAGCCTTGTCGTGCAAATGCCACGGCGAGCAGCGCACCGTCACCAGCGCGCTCGTAGGATTGCGCCTGAAATCCTCCGCCAGTGTCGGCATCAGTGGCACGGCATCGGGAAAATGCTCGTGGAAATACGCGAGGATGTCGGAATCGGATCGAAGCCGATCAAATCCGTTCTCGCCGGCGAACGGCCAGAAACAGGTGCAGGTGAAGGATCGATCGGGATTAGGCAGCGCGATCATCATGTAACCGCCGCGCGGCCAGATGTGCAAGGCCTTCGGCTCCATCGCATAACCACCGTGTTTGGCCGGGTCAGCGCCGCATTCGCTCGCCGGGGGAATGTGCAGTTCCTTGTAGCCTTGCTGCAGGTAGTCCTGGCGATAGTCGAAGCGGTCCATGTGCAACATCATCTGCAGGCGCACCGCGGAAAACGCGCCGTCCGTGGCGATGATGCGATCCGTCTCGACGCGCACTCCGGACCCGTCGGGCTTTTCAAACGTGATCACTGGTCTCGCCGGTTTGAAGTCGATCGTGCTGCAGCGATGATCGAAGCACATCTTCACATTCGGATGCGCTCCAGCGGCTCGCAGCAGGATCAGATTCAACTCCGAACGCGACACCGAATTGATATGATCGGTCGGATTCTTGCTGTAAGCCTGGTAATGCAGCCCGCCGCTCCGGTCGTGGATCATGCGACCGGGCATGGGGATGGCGGCTTGCAGCACATGTTCAGCCAATCCCGCTTCGCGCAGTGCCGCGATGCCGCGTGCGGAGATGGCCAGGTTGATCGAACGCCCGCCAACGAAGCCTGCTGCCCGCGGATCGCCGCGACGCTCGTACATTGACACATTGAAGCCCGCCTTCGCCAGACGACACGCAAGCAGCGAACCGGCGAGACCGGCGCCGACGATGGTGATGTTCTGGGAGCTGCTCATACCTGGCCTGAAAGGATCTCCGCGAATCTCCAGCACTCATGAAACGTGTTGTAAAGCGGCGTGGGCGCGACGCGAATGACGTTTGGCTCCCGGAAGTCGCACACCACGCCCTCGGCCTCCAGCGCCTTGAACCGCTCGCGCGGATGGTCATGCACCATGATCGAGAGTTGCGCGCCGCGCGCGGCGTCGTCGCGCGGCGTGACGATGTTCCAGAATGAACTCGGTTTCTGATCAAGCAGGAACCGAAGGTAGCCGCTCAGTTTCAGCGACTTTGCGCGAAGAGCGGGCATTGTCGCCTCATCGAAGATGTCGAGTGAGGCCCGCAGCGGAGCCATCGCCAGGATCGGCGGATTGCTCAGTTGCCAGCCGTCGGCTCCCTCGCTCGCTTGAAACTCCGGAATCAGGTGCATCTTGAAGCGCGTGGCGGGATTGTTCCCCCACCAGCCCGCAAAGCGCGGCAGATCGAGGTTCTTGCCATGCCTCTCATGCACGAAGCAGCCTGCCACCGCGCCCGGGCCGCTGTTGAGATATTTATACGAGCACCACACCGCGAAATCGACGTTCCAGTCGTGCAGGCGCATATCAAGGTTGCCCGCTGCGTGCGCGAGATCGAAGCCGACCATGCAGCCCGCGCGATGCGCTGCTGCTGCGATGCGCTGCATGTCGATCGCCTGCCCAGTGAAGAAGTTCACGCCCGCCATCATGACCAGCGCGATGGATTCGCCTTCGGTCCCCCCCAGCAACACCTCCACATCTTCAGTGCGGATGACCTCTTCGCCGGGACGTGGCGAGATCGTCAAGAGCGCATCGCTCGGATCAAGCCCCCGCGTGCGGAGGTGCGTCTTCACCGCGTAGATGTCAGACGGGAAGACGGGGTCTTCGATGAGTATGCGAAAACGCGACTTGGTCGGCTGAAAAAACGTCACCATCATCAAATGCAGATTGACGGTGAGGCTGTTCATCATCACAACCTCGCCCGGGTTCGCTCCCACCAAGCGCGCGCCCATGTCACGGAACTGTTCGTGATAGGGATACCACGGATTGCGACCGTCGAAATGCGCATCGACCCCCAGCGCCGCCCAGTCATCCAGTTCCTGCTCGATCAGCGCGCGGGCCGACTTGGGCTGCAGGCCCAGCGAGTTGCCGCAGAAATAGATGACGTGCTCGCCAGACTTGCGCCGCGGGATGTGGAAGCGGCCGCGATAGCTGCGCAGAGGATCGATGTCGTCCATGTGCAGCGCAAACGATTCGCCCTGTTCGTAGCGGGTTGACGCGATCGTTGTCCCGCTCATCGCGCCGCCTCCGAAACCGCGGCGACTGCAGCCGCTTGCGGCTTAGCCGTGAACGACTCGGCCGAAACGCCCAGAAACTCCAGCGCGTTTCCAACCAGCATCCGCCGCTTCACATCCGTCGGAAGGTCATTCATGGCTTCGATCATCGTGCCAGGATGGTCTTCACCCAGCGGAAAGGGGTAATCGCTGCCAAGGATAACACGGCGGTCGGTGACGGTCTGCATGAGATATCGCAGCGCGTTGGCGTCGTGCGTGAGCGAATCGACCCAGAACCTGCCGAGGTACTCGCGGGGATTCACATCGTTGTCGGCGGCGCAGAGATCCGGCCGCGCCAGAAAACCATGCTCGACGCGGCCGATGGTGTACGGCAGCGCGCCGCCGCCGTGCGCGAAACAAACCTTGAGATTCGGCAGTCTCTCGAACACACCGCCGAAAATCAGCGAACACGCCGCGAGCGCGGTTTCAGCGGGCATGCCGACCAGCCACGGCAGCCAGTACTTGGGCATGCGATCCTGACCGAACATCTCCCATGGATGAATGAACACGCTCGCGCCGAGATCAGCGGCAGCTTCGAAGATCGGGAAGAAGGTCGGATCGTCAAGGTTCAAGCCGTTGATGTTCGTGCCGATCTCGACGCCGCGCAAGCCGAGATCGCCCACGCAGCGGCGGAGTTCCTGAATCGCCAGACGCGGCAACTGCATTGGTATCGTGCCCAGCCCGGCGAAACGGTGCGGGAAATCGTGGCACACGCCCGCGATGTGGTCGTTCAAACGCATCGAGAGATCGAGCGCATCGCCCGGCCGCGCCCAGTAACTGAACATCACCGGCACGGTCGAAAGCACCTGCACGCTCACACGGTCGCGATCGCATTCGACCAGCCGCTGCTTCGGGTCCCAGCAGTTCGACTGGATCTCACGAAAGGCGTGATCGTCGATCATCATGCGGGCACAGGCCGGCTTGAAGTGTTCCAGCCTCACCCACCCGCCGTAGCCGTACCGTTCCCTCAGGTCCGGCCAGTGTTCAGGCAGGATGTGGGTGTGCAGGTCGATCTTGTGCAGGGGTGAGGAACACACAGATCGATAGTTTAGCGAGCGCAGCCATCAACGCCTGCGCTCAATCCATGCCATCCCGTTTCCGGGATTCATGCCTCGCGCTCAATGACGACTGTCGGCTCAAACACAATCCGCTTGATCGCCTTCGGCTTGCCCACCCGGGTGCCGCACTTGCCGCAGGTGCTTCGCTCAGTGTCCTTCCAGAAGTCCTCCATCGCCTGGCTGAAGTGATCGACGATGTCCTTGCAGTCGAACTCCAGATCCTCCACCAGCGCGTGGCACTTGTCGCAATACCATTGGATGTGCTCGGCCTCGCCAGCCGGCCGGCGGCGCTCAACGACCAAGCCGATCGTGTTCGGCGGCCGCGTGGGCGAATGCGGTACGTTGCCCGGCACGAAAAACGTCTCGCCTTCGCGCACGATCACATCCTTGATCTTGCCGTCTTCGATGATGCGCACAACGATGTCGCCCTTCACTTGCAGAAAGAACTCCTCTGAATTGGTCTGGTGGAAGTCGTTGCGCGCGTTCGGACCGTTGATCAGCATCACGAAGAAGTCCTCGCCGTCGTAGAGATACTTGTTGCTCACCGGCGGCGTCATCAGGTGCTTGTTCGCCTCGTACCATTTCATCAGATTGATGGGCGGATGCGCCCTGGCGGTTGCGTGTGTGGTGGCCATGGTGGACTCCTTCGAATGAAAGGCAGTGTAGCGTGACCCCCGCTCATGGCGGATGTCGATGAGCCCTTTCCGAATGCGGGATGCGTTGAACAGGGCGGCTTTCGGGCTCCTGCCGCGTCAATCCCCGACTGGCAATCACTATTCGTTGGTTGCCGCGTAACGGGGATTGGTGATGATGCGTTTGCCGATCATCTCCCGCGTCGATGCCGCCAGCGCTTCATCGTTGCCGCTGAGCGCCCGCAAGACCTCGATGACCCCCACGCGCAGAACGAATCCGCTTCCCTTCTCATCGCGCGTCAAGCGGCCGGCCAGCTCGGCCTCAATCAATGCCGGCTCGGCCTCAATCGTCGCCAGCGTCTGCGCCGCCGCATCGGACTGCAATTCAATGACTGCGACCACTGCGCCGTCAGGCGGAAGCTCCCAGGTCACGCGACCGCGATCATCATGTGCCGGCTTGCCGATGAACCGGGCCGCGACAAGCTCGCCGAGCAATCCGTCCAAGTCGGCGGCTGATGCCGCCCGATCAATCACCTTGTATCGAATCGATCGTTCGCCTGACGCCGAACCTGCGGGCTCATCTCCGCCGAGTCGACGTCGACAGCAGCGCGCGCTTCATCCACTAAATCGCGCACGACGCTGCTGTGCGTGCCCGACTCGACGCCGTGCACGACGTGCGCCTTGCGCACGTCTCGGCTCACACTGGCGAGGCCCCGCTCTACGCCGTCGAGTCTGCCGCATCCATCCAGTCAGCGCAAGAGCAAGCGCAAAG
>CAZCGB010000091.1:0-8606 GCA_964498045.1 uncultured Isosphaeraceae bacterium | reverse complement strand
ATGACGCTGGCAAGCATGTTGCCTGCCGCCGTCAAGAAGAATGTCGGGGCCGTGCGACGAACGATGCTCGATTTCGGCGATCCGGTCCCGCTCGACACGAACCACAGACTGCCGCCCAAGCAGCGCGCGGTTCTGGAAGCACTTGCAAAAGTGCACGACCACGAGCGGCCGGTCGAAATGCATCGCCTGGCCGACCTGGCCGGCCTGCAGACCACCGGCTCAATCAAGAAACTCATCGAACGCGGTTACCTGGAAGTCTCCAGGAGAACCCGAATCGAAGCGGCGTGGATTGACCAGGCGCTCGATGCGCGCGTGCCCGATGCCCTGACATCCGACCAACAGCGCGTGGTGGAGTCGATCGGTTCCCGACTTGGAGCCGGATTCTCCACGCATCTGCTCTTCGGCGTCACCGGCTCGGGCAAGACCGAGGTGTACATCCAGCTGATCCGGCGCGTGGTGGATGCGGGGAGAGTCGCGCTGATGCTCGTTCCGGAGATCGCGCTGACGCCGCAGACGGGCGGAAGGCTGATCGGCCGCTTCCCCAACCACCGCGTCGCGGTGCTGCATTCAGGATTGACCGCGGCGCAGCGGCATCAGCAATGGGTGATGGCGAGCGATCCGGGGCGCGATGGCGCGGCGATCGTCCTGGGAGCGCGCTCAGCTGTGTTTGCGCCGGTTCCCGATGACCGCATCGGCCTGATCATCGTGGATGAGGAGCACGATGGGAGCTACAAGCAGGATCAGGCGCCGCGCTATCACGGGCGCGATGTGGCGATCCGTCGTGCCCAGCTCGCCGGGTGCCCGATTATTCTCGGCAGCGCGACGCCTTCGCTGGAGAGTTGGCGCAACGCGATCGCACCGGCGCGGAAGGGATCGTACGAGCTGCACCGCCTTCCGCACCGCGCGCCGGGGCTGAACCTGCCGACCGTGAAGGTCGTGGATTTCCGCGATGAGATGCGCGAGCGAGCCCATCAGGATAAGCGCGTGCACCTCATTGGCCCGACTCTGGAGAAGGCCATCGGCACGACGCTCGACGGCGCGGGCCAGGTGCTGCTTCTGCTCAATCGGCGCGGCTATGCAAGCTACATCGCATGCCCGTCCAGGTCCTGCGGCTGGACGATGACCTGCGACCACTGCGATGTCACTGTCGTCTATCACCAGGACAAGAACCTCCCGCGCGGTGGGTACGTACGGTGTCATCACTGCCTCAGCGAGCAGAAACTGCCCGATGTCTGCCCCGATTGCGGCAACCGGATCTCGATCTTCGGCCTCGGTGTGCAACGTGTGGAAGAGGAACTGACGCGCGTGTTTCCCTCGCTGGTCGAGGGCCGCACCATGTTGCGCATCGACAGCGACACGATGCACGGCGCGCGTTCGTTCCACGACGCATTGCGCCGGTTCGGGAAGGGAGAGATCAAGCTCCTTCTTGGCACGCAGATGATCGCCAAGGGCCTGGACTTCCCCGGCGTCCGGCTTGTTGGCGTGATCAATGCCGACACGTCGATCAACCTGCCCGATTTCCGCGCCGCCGAGCGCACGTTTCAGCTGGTGAATCAAGTGGCTGGTCGCTGCGGCCGCGGCGCGGATGCTGGGTTGACGATCGTGCAGACGTTCAATCCGAGCGCGCCGGCGATACAGCTCGCGGCGAAGCACGATTATGAATCGTTCGCGAAACAGGAGTTGATCATGCGGCAGCACAGCGGACTGCCGCCCATGACGCGCATGGTGCGGTTTGTCGTGCGCGATGAGGATCACGTCGAAAGCGTTCGCCGCGCGAAGGAGCTGGCCAACGGATTGACGCTCATCGTCGCACCGAAGCCGCCAACCCTTGAACAGGTCAGAGGTCAGAATGCACCAGAGTTCCGCATTCGGGGCCCCGCGCCGTGTCCGATCGCGCGCATCGCCGACATGCACCGCCAGCAGGTCGAGGTCATCGGCCCCAACGCCTCGGCCGTTCAGTCGCTGCTTGCAACGGCTCGAAGCCAGGGACTCATTCGGGCCGGGGCGGATCTCGCGATCGATGTCGATCCAATCGCCCTGATGTGACGATGGCTGGCTGAGTCGCATCATCCAGCCGCGAAAGCTGATTTCAGCGCACCATGAGCGTTTCGTCGTGGCGACCGTCAGAAAAAAACGCCTGTTCCCCATGTATTCCACCTGCCTTCTCCATCTCTACTGTGATGAGGAAGAACGCCCATGCCCAATCCGACTTACGAACAACTCATCGCCTTTGCCGCCGGCCACCTCGAAACTCGTGAGGCGGAATCGGTGGCTGCTTTCGTGCAGGCCGACAAGCACGCTGCAGGCATCGTGAACGCATGGCGAGCAGTGCAAGGGCTGGTGGCGGGAGATGACGGGATCGAGCCTTCCGCGGCAGCGTTGGCGCGAGCGAAAGCGATGTTCGCCGGGCGCGCTGCGTCTTCGCCGATGGTGCCGGCCGCTGTGGGTTGGATCGCATCGATCGACCGTTTCATCGCACGTCTGGTGTACGACAGCCGCCTGCAGCCTGCCTCGGTGCGTTTCGCCGACAACAACGACCGCATCACCCTCACGTTTGAGACCGACGATGGCGAAGTTGACCTGCAGGCGACGCGCAGCGGCAGCGACAGGCCGTCCTGGCAGGTCAGGGGCCAGATCGCAGGCTCCCAACCGGCGCGGCGCGAAGTGGCGATGGTGGCAAGGGATGGCCATTCGCCCGCGGCGTACATGACAACCAATGAGCATGGCGAGTTCGCATTCGACATCGCGCCCGGCTCATACGACCTGCTGGTCCGTCGTGGAAACGCCGCAAACGTGCTCTCACCCATTGAGTTGCTGGCTTGACCTTCGGCTCAACATGACCCAGGAAGTTTCCAGCGCGACGCAGTTGCTCGACCGGCTCATCACGGCGCCGGTCGGTCAGCGTGCGCGCGTGTTGAGTGAATCCGGAGATGCAGCCGCTTATCTCGCCACGCTGATTGATCATGTCGGACGTACGGCGATGAGTGATTCAGCCAGAGGCGACCTCGCGACCGACATCGTGGTCAATCTCGCTGACCAGCTGGGATCGAACCTCGATCGCGCACGGGCGCGTCGAGTGCGGGTGCACATGCTTTCATTTGCCGGCCGATTCGATGAGGCCCTGACCACCGGCGAGGAAGGGCGTCGGCTGGCGCGCGAAGCAGGACAGGCAATTGAAGCAGCTCGATTGCGACTGGCCTCGATGCACGCGCTGGGCGAACTGGGCCGGCTCGATGAGGCGATCGCCGCCGGAGAGGCGGCTCGAGAGGAGTTTCTCGCTGCTGGAGAACCGGCACTTGCGGGAAGAGCCGACTTGAACCTGGGAACGGTTCGGCAGCGGGGTGATGATCCGGCTGCAGCGATCCGCCACTTCGACCGCGCGCGAAAGGTGTTGCTGGGCGAGCCGGCGATGTTGGGCCCGCTGGACAACAATCGAGGCGAAGCGCTGCTGTCGCTCAATGACTTTGCCGGCGCAGAGCGTGCATTCGCCTCCGCGTTGAAGGCGTTCAAGACCAGCAATTCCGCGCTCGCCGCCGCCATTGCAGAGAGCAATCTGGCCGATGTGTCAACGCGACAGGGGCGTCTGCAGGCGGCGATGTTCCATTTCGAACAGGCCCGCCGCTCGCTGGAAGTCGGCGCATCGCCCGCGCATCTTGCACGCCTTCTCGCAGAGCAGGCGGAAGTCATGTCGTTGCTGGGAATGCACAACGAGGCAGTCGACGAATTCGAAAGGGCGCTGACGCAGTTGGATCGACTTGGCCTGGCTCTGGAGTCGGCTCGGGCCCGAACCGGACTTGGGACTGCTCTGCTTCGAATCGGCCGGCACGCGCATGCGGAGACCGCGCTGGCCGCGGCCGCCACGGCATTTGATGAGCTCAAGCATGAGACGGCCCGGGCCAGGGTGGATCTTCTTCGAGCGGAATTGGCGTCGATCAACGGTCGGCCCGCCGACGGCCGCGCCATCGCGATGCGCGCCCTGGCGACCCTGCACGATCGTCCTGCCGACGCGGCGTCGGCGCACCTCACGCTGGCTCGAGTCGCCGTGCGCAGCGGACAAGCGGACCAGGCTGAACTGCAGTTTCAGCATGCTCTGGCGATCGCCACGCAGATGGACCTCGCGCCGGCGCGGGCTGAGATACTGAGGCAGCGCGGCATTCTGCGCCAATCGCAATCACGATTGCCCGAAGCCATTGACGACCTGACTCGTGCGGCGGAACAGGTTGAGCGCGTGCGCGGCTCGCTTCAAGCCGACCGATTTCGGGCGGCCTTCCTGGGTGACCACGCCGATGTGTACGAGAGCCTTGTGGCATCGCTGCTGGATCGAGGCGACGACCATGATGTGGAACGAGCGTTTGCCGCGGCCGAACGGGCCAAGAGCCGTTTGTTGCTGGATGCGATGCAGCGTGACCTCGCGGGCGGACATGCGACGAATGAGCCTGCGAAGTCTGATGCAGACCTCTCATTGGTCGAACGGCTTCGTCATGCGCGGCAGGAACTCAATGCGCTGTACAGCGTTGTCGCGGACAATCGCGCGGACCGCGGGCTTGATTCGTCGCGCGAAGCAGCATGGCACAAGCGGGTTCAGCGCTGCGAACTCGAAGTGGATGAAATCGAAGCGCGGCTGGCGACCACCAGCGGCTTGAACGCGCTGTATGGCAAGACCACGTCGCTTGAGAACGCACGGAGGCTCGCGCCGGCGGGAACCGCGATCATCGAGTATTTCGTCGCCGGTGACGAGATCATGGCATTCATCATCGCGTCGGATCAGGCATGCGTGTGCCGTCGAATCGGATCGGCCGCGGCCGTCGTTCAACTCCTGCAATCACTGCAGTTTCAGATCAGCCGGGCCCTTCGTCCGAATGCGATGGAAGGTGACCGAGGCACGCGGCTGCTCGCCGATGCCCGCCGTGTGTTGACTGAACTTGCCGCCGAGCTGATCACGCCGCTGGAGTCGGACCACCGTGCGCACTTTGCAAAGTGCGATCGCGTGAAGATCGTTCCGCACGGCGTGTTGCACGGTGTGCCGTTTCATGCGCTGATGCTGCATGGGCGTCATCTCATCGAGACGCATGCGGTTTCCTACGCCCCGAGCGCATCCTTGCTTTCCCAACTCTGCAGTGGTGAATCAGCGGTTGCGGCGTGCGACGATCCAGTCGTGGTCGGCGTGGCTGACGACATCGCACCGCAGATCGAGGACGAAGCCCGGCTCGTTGCGAATGCGCTTGGCGCCTTGCCCACCAGCGTGCTGATCGGTCACGATGCGACCGTTGAACGCGTTCTCGCCGTCATCCAAAGCGCCACACTTCTACATTTCGCCTGTCACGGCCGGTACGCCCCGAATGCCCCCATGGGCTCTGGATTGAGGTTGAGTGATCGCTGGCTCACGACGCGGGACCTCATGGATATCCGACTTCAAGCTCAACTGGTGACGCTCAGCGGATGTGAAACGGGGCTGAATCTGGTGCAAGCGGGCGATGAACTCATGGGCCTGTTGCGCGGATTCTTCGCCGCTGGCGCAAAACGAGCCGTCGCCAGCCTCTGGCGTGTGGAAGACGCAATTACGCGCGAATTCATGGCGGCCTTTTACAGTTCTATGAATACACTCATGGCTGCTCCCAATGCCATATCCGAGGCCGTGTCCCACGCTCAGCGGGCTTTGCTTGGTCAGCATCCTCACCCGGCGTTTTGGGCACCGTTCTTTTTGACAGGCGCATCATGAATCGTTGTCAGTCCATCCTTGCGGCACTCGTGCTCGCCTTGTTCGCGGTGCCGGCCCTGGCCGGCGATCCACCAGGAATTGATCCGCTGATTCCCGGCCGTGCGATTGTTCGTTTGCCCGCCGGGGCGTCCATCCAGTCATTCCTGAAAACGCTGAACGCGGATTTCCCCATCGCCGCGAGTGTCAGCGATTCGTTGCCAACGCGAAACCTGTTCTTGTTGTCGCACACGGCATTGCCGCATCCGGCCATTGATGATCTTGAGAATGCGCTCAACTCCACATACGTGAATTCGGGACTGCTCGTGTACGGCGAATTGCTGTATGAGAACAAGGCTCCCGAGGGAAGTTCCGGCAGCATCTGGGTGAGCGGCATTGCTTCGTTCGGCACGTTCGATACGCAGTACATTCGCAGCAGAGTCAATCTGCCTGCCGCACATGCACGGAGCACGGGCGCGACGACGGTGGTGGCGCTCCTCGACACCGGCATCGACGCGTCGCATCCGCTGTTTGCCGGACGCATCGCTCCCGGTGGATACAACTTCGTCAACAACTCTTCGAACACCGCCGACGTCGGCGACGGTCTCGACAACGATCTTGATGGCGCGACTGACGAACTGGTAGGGCACGGCACGTATGTCGCGGGCATGATCGCCATGACCGCACCGGGATCTTTGATCCTGCCGGTGAAGGTGCTCGACAGCGAGGGCAAGGGCGACAACTGGTGGATCGCCAAAGGCCTGTTTCACGCGATCGATCGTGGCGTCGAGGTCATCAATATGAGCCTGACTTCGACCTATGACTCGCTGGCGATCATCGACGGCATCAGAGAGGCGAACACGCATGGCATCGTGGTGGTCTCGGCGGCGGGGAATTGGAACCGCAGTTCGCCGCGCGAGTACCCGGCGATGGATGACGACATTCCCGTGATCGGCGTCGCGGCGACCGATGACAATGATGTGAAGGGCGCGTTCAGCAATTTCAACTCGCGCCTGTTCATCAGCGCGCCGGGCGCAAGCGCATTCAGCGGTGGTGTGCCGATCCCCAATCGTTCCGTGGTCAGCGCCTTGCCAGGCGGCGGATTCGGCTTCTCCGAGGGCACCAGCATGGCGACGCCGCTGCTTTCCGGCGCGGTCGCGCTGATTCGAGCGCAGCATCCTGAGTGGCCAGCCGCGCCGGCAACCGTCACGGCGATTCGCCAGGCACTGTCCAGCACGGCGACGAACATCAATCCGCAGAATCCGGGACTCGCCGGGCAATTGGGCGCGGGACGCGTGAATGTCGGCGCGGCCACGGCCCTCGGGCCTGTCGCGCCCCAACCGGGCGATGTCAACAATGACGGCCTGGTCAATGTGGCGGATCTGCTGCGCGTCATCATTGATTGGAACATGGTGCACAGCTCCGCTGACATGAACGGCAATGGCCATGTTGATGTCGGCGACTTGATCCTCGTCATCCTCAACTGGGGTTGACCTCGCTCACGAGATGACTGAAGTTTCTTCACGGGGCCGCGCCACACGCTGCCCCGTGTTCGTTTTTCCTGCGCACTTTTCCGCGCAGCGATGTATCAGGCCGAAACGGCGCCGCTCAACTGCTGTGGCGACCGTGTCGGTCGCTGCGACGTCAGGGAAACACTTGCAGACGTGACGGTCGCACACGATCAAGGCAATCGCGTGAACGTCTGCAGCAGGTTCAGAAAGGACTCTCAGTCATGCTTCGCAAGATTCTTCCGGTTCTCGCATTGATGCTCGCACTCCTTGCCGCCGCTCACTCACAGGCATTTCCCGGCGGTGGGAACCAGTACCGCGTTCGTGCCAACCTGAGCGGCCAGACGCTGACCTCAGGCAAAGCCGTGTACCGCGAACGCACTCGCGGCAATGGGCAGATCGAACAGCGATTCTCCGTTGAAGTCGAAGACGCCACCCCCGGCACGATCATGGCCGTCACCATCAACGGCACCACGTTCGGGATGATCGTGATCAATGATCTGGGCGTTGGTGAACTCGAATACCGCACGCCGGCATTCAACGATGACCCCAACGTCGATCCGATTCCCGACAACTTCCCGCACCTGGTGACCGGCGACGACATCATTGTCGGGCCGATCGCGGGCGAGTTCCGTCCGTGATCGAATCCTGATCATGACTTCTTCTGGGATCGCCTTGCTTGCGTTCCCTTTCCGGTCAGCCCCGTTGCACACGGGGCCGACCGATTGCCCGCCCGAACTTGCACTTCCCCGGATGAAATGCCATGCACCGCACACCACGCCATCACCTGGTTCTCGCATCGCTCGTCTGCACGACGGCCGCATCCTCAGCTTTCGCAGGCATCACCTGTCCGAACGAATTTGAGGACGCGACCAACAAACTCAACCCCGTGTATGCGTACTTCGGCGGCGTGACGGCCTGGGGCACCAATGCTTCGAACACCACCATTCACTCTGGGAAGTCCTGCGAGGTCTGGGCCACGCTTGTGGATGACGCGTTCACAGCCGCGGGTTTCGCCGTCGGCACGTTCGGCATCGCCGCGCCCGCGCTCGCGATCGCGCCAGGCGCCGATACGTTCAGCGTCACGGTGCGTTCGCCCGTGAATGGCGTCATGAGCATCATGATCACACTGCGTGAGGACGACAACGGCGATGGCGTGATCAACATCAACACCACCGATGATGAATGGGAATCGCCGACGATTCTCCTTCAGCCAGGTACGAACGCGTACAACATTCCGTACGCGCAGTTCGTGGACGCAAACGCTGAAGGCAACGGCGTGCGCAACTTCAACACCACCGGTCGCCTGGCGTATTTCATCGAGTTCGCCTCCCGCGATGCTTACCCGGGCGGTCAGATCGTCGGCCCGGTGTCGCTGCTGATCGATCACCTTGGGTTGTACG
>CAZCGB010000090.1:0-8610 GCA_964498045.1 uncultured Isosphaeraceae bacterium | reverse complement strand
CTAGTGGCCCAGGACACTGGCCTCTCACGCCGGTAACAGGGGTTCGAGTCCCCTAGGGGACGCTTTGAAAGGCGCCACTCTCAGAGTGGCTCCTTTCTTTTTTCCGGGCGGTGCTTTGTCGCTGGAATGATTGGATTTTTCGGGGGTTCGCCCTAGCATTCCCGCTTTGATCGCGTGGTTCGTTCGTCATCACACCCCGCACCGCCCCCCGCACCGCCCCCCCATGCGCGAAAGCGCTGGCGAAGGAGGTCTTCCGCATGCTCCCCAAAGAGCCCCCGCGTTCGGGGCAGATGGGTTTTCTCTACGTTCCGCCATACCGGGTGCAGGGCATCTCCATTGCGGGAGAGCAGACCTGCATTCACGTGCCGGAGCTGGATGTCGCGTTCGACATCGGCCTCTGCCCGCGTCCTGCCCTGACCGCCTCATATGTTGCGCTGACGCACGGGCACATGGATCACGTGGCCGGTCTGCCGTATTACTTCAGCCAGCGCATGTTTCAGAAGATCGGCGTGGGCAAATGCGTGTGCCATCATCTGCTGGCCAAGCCGCTTGCGAACATGATGCAGGGGTGGATCGGGGTGGAGGCCCAGCGCACGCCGCACGAGATCATCGGGCTTGAGCCCGATCAGCAGATCGAGATCAAGAACAATCTTTTTCTGCGCGGCATTGAAGTTGCGCACACGGTTCCCGCGCTGGGGTACGGGTTGATCGAGAAGCGCAGCAAGCTGAAGGCCGAGTACCTGGATCTGCCTCAGGAGAAGCTGCGCGAACTCAAGGTATCGGGGGTCGACATCACGCGCACACTGGATATACCCCTTGTCGCCTACACGGGCGACTGCGAGTTCGGGCCGTATCTGGTTCGGGAGGAGTTCGCCGAGGCGAAGATCGTGATCGCCGAATGCACGTTTCTGGAGGATGAGCATCGCTCGCGCGCGAGTGTGGGCAAGCACATGCACATTGATGACATTGCACGATTGCTGGCGGTGTGGAAGGCTGAGACAGTGATTCTTGTACACTTGTCGCGTCGGACGAACATGGCGACATCGCGTCAGCACCTGATCAAGACGGTGGGCGCGGAACAGGCTTCGCGCGTGCATTTCCTCATGGATTACCGCGCCAACCGCACGCGGTACGAGCAGCAGCTGGCTGCGGCGGGCGCGAAGGCGGCCGCCACCATCGCCGGCGGGATCGCCGCGGCCGCGGCCAGGGACGCAAACCAGATCGCGACTGGCGAGGACCTCGAAGACGGCGTCGTGGACGAGGAATCGATCGAAGCGTGATCTGGTCGCATGCGCGCGTGAGGATTTTCGAATGCGCGGCGTGAAGTTTTTCTCATCGTCTGCGCGCACGATCGCAGCATGTTCGAGGAACTTCGTTGCGTGTCTCATGAAAGCGTGTGCAACGTGTTGACGAGGTGTGTGCGTCGTCGTACATTCCGCTCGTCGTTCAACTCGACGGCGCAACAATGAGTGGGATCAACCGGCCGGTGGGACCTGCCGGGCGCCGCTGAGAAGATTCAATCAACCAAACGCACGGACACGCGCGCTTTTTCGCTTGGTTCTTCTCCTACGGAAAGAGGCGAGATCGATGGGCCGACCGGATCCGCAGATCAGGGAAGCGATACTGTCGCATCTTCGGCGAAACCACTCGACGATCTGTCGCAAGTGGTTCGCTGATCTCGAGCCGGTCGACCAGACCGGCGGCACGCTCCGCATCCTGGTGCGCGAGCCGGTGCAGCTTCGGTTTCTGCAGCGCTGCTGCACCGCCCAGTTCAACGAAGCCGCGCAGGCCGCCACCGGCCGCCTGCTGGCGGTCGTCTTCGTCGATGAAGACGAGGCGCGGACCGAGGCGCCAAGCTCCAACTCGCGCGGCGAGGCCGCAGCGCGCGATCCTTCGATCATCAACGGCGTGCGCTCTGGCGCGGTCGCGGGCTTCGTCCCCGCCGACGACGGCATGCTGCTCTCACCCGACTACTCCTTCGACAACTTCGTCATCGGGCAGGAGAACCGCCTCGCGCACGCCGGCGCCGTCGCCGTCGCGCAAAAACCCGGCAAGGCGTACAACCCGTTCTTCATCCACGGCGGCGTGGGCCTGGGCAAGACGCACCTGCTGCAGGCCATCTGCCAGGAGGCGATGCGCATCAACCGCCACATGCGCATGCACTACACCTCGTGCAACGACTTCGTGAACCGCTGGCACGAAGCGGTGCGCGACGGCCAGATGTCCGACTTCCGTTCGCGCTACCGCACGTTCGACCTGCTGGTGGTCGACGACATCCACGACCTCGCGCCGCATGCGCGCCTGCAGGAGGAGTTCTTCCACACCTTCAACACGCTGCACCAGATGGGCAAACAGGTGGTGCTGAGCTCCGACGCCGCGCCCTGCGAGATCGCCGGGCTGGAGGAACGCCTGACCAGCCGCTTCAACTGCGGATTGGTGGCGCGCATCGACAAGCCGTCGTTTGAGACGCGCGTGGGCATCGTGATGAAGAAGGCGCGCCTGCGCAATCTCGACATCGCCGAGGACGTCGCGTCGTACGTCGCCGCGAAGATCGACTCGAACATCCGCGAACTGGAAGGCGCGATCACGCGCATCCAGAGCATCGCGATGATGAACAGCCAGCCCATCGACCTCGCGCTGGCGAAGGAGGCCATCGGCGAGCACCGTGCGGGCGTGAACGGCTCGGGGCTGACCATCCAGGAAATCCTTGACGCCATCACCGAGTTCTACGACATCCGCCTGACCGACCTGCTCTCCAAGCGCCGGCCGAAGTCCATCACGCGCCCGCGGCAGGTGGGCATGTACTTCGCCCGCCGCCTCACCCGCTTCAGCCTGGAGGAGATCGGCTCGTACTTCGGCGGGCGCGACCACACCACGGTGATGCACGCCATCCGCACCGTCGACGATCGTCGGCGACGTGAGCCGGAACTCGATCGCGAACTGGTGCAGTTCGAAGAACGCCTGCGACGCGCCGGCGGCAACGGAAACGCCCTGGCCAGCGCGAACCCGGCGGCGTGAGCGCCAGCCTTCATTCGAAGGATGCGCGCACGGAAACAGCTACGCCGCTTCCAGCCAGCCATCGATGCGCTTCAGGTCCGCCAACGTCCCCATGCGCGTTATCAACGATCCTCCATTCTCGCCCGGGCACACGTTGCGCCGCGTTTGGCTTTCCAACTGTGTTGTGGACAACCTGTCGCCAGCGGTCCGCGGGAGGGTGGCTGCTCGGCAAAGCGATCGGGCCCGCATGTATGAACGTCAGCATGGTTCTGGCGCGGCACGACGATTCCGCGTTCCAGCGGACCCCTTTCCGACACGTTGTTCAGGTCTGTTGTTTGCTGCAACCGTTGACGAACACTGGGTTTGTGGCGGTCGCTGAGAGTTGTCCACAATCCGCAATGCTCGTCTCTATGGATGAAGAGAGATACTCATCCCCTTGTGTTATCAAGCACGCATCACATCACGACCGCTCGTGCCGCGGATCGTCTGATGGACCGTGACATAAACTGCTGTGGACAAGTGGTTGGTGACGCGGAGACGCCTCGGCTGGCGGCTCGCTGTCTGCCCTTGGGCTGGCATTGTTCGCAGAACACGGTTGTGCGCTGGCCGATGACGCATGCACGCAGCTCCAGGCCGCAGACGACGCATGGTTGGCCGCCGCGGCCGTACACGCGATGTTCGCCTCCATACCTGCCCGGCTCGCCCTGGGCATCGAGGTAATCGCTGATCGATGAGCCGCCCGCGTCGATCGCATGGCGCAGGATGCGCACGATCGAATCCGCCAATCGCGTCCACTGCTCGTCGCCGATGCCCTTCGGCCGCGACTTCGGATGAATGCCCGCGGCGAAAAGGCTTTCGTCGGCATAGATGTTCCCGACGCCGGCGAGAAGCGCCTGATTGAGCAACGCCGCCTTGATCGGCTGCGTGGTTCGGCGCAGCCGCTCGCGCAGAATGCCGGGGTCGATCTCCAGCGCGTCGGGCCCAAGCCGGGCCCAGCCACCGGCATGCGCGTGCAGGTCATCGATGGACGCGAAGGGATACAGCCCGCCGAAGCGGCGCGGATCGCGGAACCACAGCGCAAACGGTTGATCGGGCGCAGCGATGACGCCGTTGGTGATCAGCGTGGAGCCCCCGACATGACGCACCAGCCGCAGATGCGACGAGCCAAGGCGGGTACAGGCGCCTGGTTGACGATCGTGCACAAGCGTCCACGCGCAATGCACATGCTTGTCTGAAGAGGCATCCATGTCCACCACGCGCATTATCCCCGTCATGCCCAGGTGAACGCCCAGCACGCCGCCCGCTTCGCCGACGATGGCCATGCTCTTGCCGCGGCGGATCAGGCGCGCGATGCGATCGCCTTTCAGCAGCATCGCCGGATTCACGCCGCGCACGGCCTTGCGCGTGCCGGCGATGCGCACGATGTCGCGGCGATGCACGCGCACAGCGCTGACGCGCGCACCCACCAGGTGCGGCTCCAATGTCCGCCGCAGATGCTCGACTTCGGGCAGTTCAGGCATGCACCTACGGTATCCGGCTCACGCGCAGGCCGACGAACGAATGTCACGCCGCGCCCGCGTGCTTGCCCAGCCAGAATCGCCGCATATCCCCGTCGGCGCGGATGACCGCCAGCAGCGCATAGCCGCACGAGACCAGGTTGCCCAGCAGCATCAGCGAGATGATCCAGAGGATGGCCACGAGCGGGCTCTGCTCGCGGTAGGCGATCCACCCTGCCACCAGGGCGAATCCGACGTAGAGGTCGATCATCGAGACATGGAACCAGGGATGCTTCAGGAGGATCGGCGCCTCGCCCAGAAGGTCGCCGGCAAGCAGGCCGTACGCGATCGCCGCGGCCATCACGCACACGCCGACGCCGAGCAGGGTTTTCATCAGCACGACACGCTCCTTCGGAGGTTGGTTCGCGAGTTCGTTTCACAGCCGCCACTCATCGCTGCACGATGGAGCGGCGCGGCGAGGCGGCTTTGGAATAGGTGATCTGATACACATGCACGAGCCCGGCCCGGAACGCCGCGGCGCAGCCGTGCAGATAGAAGTTCCACCGGCGTCTGAACGCCTCGTCATATCGTTGCTTGAGGTCCGGCCAGGCGTCGTTGAAGCGTCGCGCCCACGCCAGGAGCGTCTGGTCGTAGTCGCCCGCAAGGTTGTGCCAATCCTCGATGATCAGGCTCCGGTTTCCAGCCGTCGCCAGCTCCGCGCGCGTCGGAAGGTACCCGTTGGGGAAGATGTGCTTGAGCAGCCACACGATGAACTGATCGAGGCGGCGGTCAGACGATCGCGTGAGGGTGTTGCCGGAGATCGCCTGCAACGCGAACAGCCCGCCGTCCTTCAGGCAGCGGTCGACGACGCCGAAGAACGCGGGGATGTTCTTGCGGCCGACCGCCTCGATCATCTCGATCGAAACCACGCGATCAAACGCGCCGGCGATCTCACGATAATCCATGAGAAGGATCTCAACAGGCAGGTCGCGGCAGCGCTCTCGAGCAAGGGCCGCCTGCTCGCGCGAGACGGTGACTCCGGTGACCCGCACGCCGTACCTGGTCGCGGCGTGCAGTGCGAAATTTCCCCATCCACACCCGATGTCGAGGACATTCTGGCCCGGCTGCAAATCGAGTTTCCTGCAGAGGAGATCGAGTTTCGCCTCCTGGGCCTGTTCAAGATGCGCCGCATCCGCCCAGTACGCGCACGTGTAACTCATGCTCTCGTCAAGCATTCGCCGGAACAGATCGTTCCCCAGGTCATAGTGTCTGATGCCAATGTCGAACGCGCGCTTGCCCGCCTGCCGATTGAGCAGGGCCTGCGTCGCAGCGGCCAGGAACAGCCGCGCTGATGACAGCACCGATGATTCCCGCGGCGAGGACGTGAAGAGTTCATACAGCACTTCGTCGAGCGCGTCCGCCGACCAGTCGCCGGCGATGTAACGATCGCCCAGCTCCATCATCCCGCCTCGCGCGACGTGTCGCATGACCGACTGGTCATGCAGACGCATGCCGTGGAGGCCCGTGCGCGAACCGAACTCGTTGTGAATCGAATTGCCGAGGGAAGCCGTCGTCATGGCGTGTGGGTTCCTGTGCTCATCGTTTGAGATCCGCGATGCGTCAATGCGTCCGTTTCTCGTCCTCGCGCCACGGCGGCGGTTCGGAGGATGTGCCAGATGGAGCGTTTGCCTGCGGCGGCCGTCTCGCCGGCGAGCGGCGCGGGCTTGGCGTACAGCGGAGCGTTCCTGAAGAAGCGCAGCAGAAACGCCTGCCAGTGGATCTTCAGCATCACGCTCGCCGCATGCAGCGGGAAACGGGCGAGCGTGCGCCAGAACGCTCCCGCGCTCAACACCCTGCCCGCGCCGTGCATTCGGGCGGTGAAGACCGCACAGCCGTCCTGTCGCAGCGTGACGTTGATGTCGAAATGGTCATCCGAAGTCCGCAGAGCGACGCGATACTCGCCGCGGCGGTCGAGGAACGGCGAAACGTAGAACCTCTTCGCGAAGGCGAAGTGAACGACGTCATCAGGCGCTTTGGCCGGCTGATCGGGACGCAGGACATACAGATGCGACTCGCCAAACGTGTTGCGCACCTCCGCCACCATGCCCGCGAGCGAGTCGTCCGGCCGTTTCAGCAGGTAGAAACTCACTGGATTGAACACATGACCGAGGATTCGCGGCACCGTCATCAGCGTCACGCGATGCGGCTGTTCCATGCCCGCCTGATCGAGGCGACGCCGCAGCTTCTCGATGATGGAACCCTCGCCTGGACCGCAGTAGTCGCGATCATGGATTGAAGCGAGCGCGAAACGGTTGTGCCCGAAGCCGGCAAGGGTCCTGTCCAGCGAGGCAAGTTCATCAAGGTCGATGCCCAGCCAGAAGAGCCGGTATTGGAATGCGTGCGGGCGAGGCGCATGCCGGCTGTGGCTCGTGATTCCCGTGAACACCCGCGACCTCACAGCGACACCCCCATTCGGCCGGCGACATCGACCGAGGACGCGACGGCGTCCTCGTGAAACCCGTAACCCATGTAGCTGCCGCTGTAATACGTGCGATTCGTGCCGTTGAGGTCGCGAAGCCCGCGCTGGGCGTCGAACGAATGCGGCGAATATCCAGGATGCGTGAATTCGACCGAGTAGATGATCGATGACGGAGCGATTTCCGCCGAGGCGTTGAGCGAGACGAAGTAATCGCGCTCCGACTTCAGCCCCTGAAGCCTGTTCATGTAGTACGTGGCCTGAAGCGGGCCCGACCTCGGCGCACCTGATCTGCGGTGGTAATTCCACGACGCCCACAAACGGCGATCCGTTGGCATCACGGTCGCGTCGGTGTGAAGCACGGTCGGATTGCGGTGATACGTCCACGCCGACAGAAGCCGCGCCTCCTCGGGCGAAGCGTCTGTCAGCAGCGAGAGAGATTCGTCGGCATGCGTCGCGAGAACCACCCGATCGAACTTCTCTGAAGAGGTGCGCGTCCGCACCGTCACGCCATCCGCGGCGCGGGTGACCGCAGTCACCGGTGAGTTGGTGCGAATCGCGCCCTGGAACTTCGTTCGGAACGCGCGCACGTACGCCTGGCTGCCGCCGACCACCGTCTGCCACCTCGGGCGATGCCGCAGGGCAAGCATGCCGTGATTGGCGAAGAACCGGATGAATGCGCGGGCGGGAAACCGAAGCATGTCGGCGTCGGGGCTGGACCACACGGCGGCGGCGATCGGCAGGAGGTAATGCCGCGAAAAGTACTCCGACACCCCGAGCCGTTCGAGGTACTCGCCCAGCGTGGCCTCGCCGATGTCGCCTCGCTCGAGGTCCTCCATGGCCCGGCGGTTGAAGCGCCGCAGCCCCAGCAGCATGCCGACGAACCCTCGGCGCAGCAGATTCGACGGCCGCGCCAGGAACTGGCGAAGTGACGGGCCGACATAGCCCAATCCAGTGTCCTCACAGAAGTAGCCGAATGACATTTCCGTGTCGCGCAGGCTCACTCCCCACTCCCGAAGCAGGCGATAGAACTTCGGGTAGGTGGCCTGGTTGCAGATGATGAAGCCGGTATCCACGGGCAGGGCCGCGCGGCCGGGCTCGCTCACCGTGATGGTGTTGGTGTGGCCGCCCACATAGTCGTTGCGTTCGAACAGCGTGACGTCGTGCCGCTTCGCCAACAGGTGCGCTGCGGCGATTCCCGCGATGCCGGCCCCGACCACCGCGATGCGCAGCCGGGACGTCATCGCTTCCACGCCCTCACCATGATCCGCTTGTACAGCGCGTATGGAATCACGCGCAGCAGCGAGATCAGCCAGCTGAACGGAATCGGAAAGGCGATCACATCCCGCCGTCGCGCAATGCCGTCGCATATGATGCGCGCGGCGCGGTCGGGCGCGATCAGGAACGGCATGTGGAAGTCGTTCTTGTCGGTCAGCGGCGTCTTCACGAATCCGGGATTGATGATCGTGACCTGCACGCCGGCGAGCGCGGTGTGGAAACGCAGGCTCTCCAGGAAGTTGATCATCGCCGCCTTGCTTGCGCCGTAGGCGGCCGCCCGAGGCAGTCCCCGGTAACCGGCCAGGCTCGCCACGCCGACGACCTGCCCGGAACCCCGTGCGAGCATGCCCGGCAGCGCCGCCG
>CAZCGB010000089.1:0-8620 GCA_964498045.1 uncultured Isosphaeraceae bacterium | reverse complement strand
AGTACATGGAGTGGTACTGCGGCTTCGCGCTGCTGGTGACGCTGGCGTGGATCTACTACGAATCCGTCAAGCTGGTGGTGCGCGTGGCGTCGATGCTGAACAAGCGCTGATCATCTCCTCTCTGGATTCGAACAACCCCGTTCCGACGCCCACGGATTGCAATCCGTGGGCGTCGTTGTTTTTCATACGAATTCCTCTATCTCCCCTTGACAATCTATGGGAGCGAGCCACAATACCATAGAACCTCTAGGGGAGTCCTCCCATGCCAACCATTGAGAAAAACGAAAAGTCCGAGTTGCTGCAGGGCACGCTGGACATGATGATCCTGAAAGTGCTGGCCGGCACAGGGGCGACAGGACAGCATGGCTACGGCATTGTCCGCCGCATCCAGCAGGTTTCCGACGATGTGCTCCAAGTGGAGGAGGGCTCGCTGTATCCCGCGCTGCATCGCCTGGAGAAACGCGGCTGCCTCGATTCCGACTGGCGGCAGAGCGAATCGAACCGCAGGGCCAAGTACTACCGCCTCAACGCCAAGGGCCGGACGCAGTTGAAGGCCGAGGCGGCCAACTGGAACCGATTGGCGGGCGCGATCGACAAAGTCATGAATGCGCGCGAGCTCTCGAGCGTTGTGCCTGTCTGAGCGGACGCCATGTCATTCATGAACGCCATCCAATCGATGTTGCCCCGACCCGAGAATCGTTCGGGTGACGAGATCGCGCGGGATGTGGAGGATGAACTGGCGTTCCATCTGGAAATGCGCACGAGGGCCATTGAGTCGGAGGAGGGCGTGGACCGCGCGACTGCAGGCGAACTCGCCCGCACGCGGTTCGGAAATGTGGATCGGATTCGAAACGAATGTCAGCGCATCGCGCTGAAGGAGCGGAACATGCTGCAGAGAGTCAACTTGGCGCTGATGATCGTGGTCATGCTCGTGGTGGTCGGCGTCGGCGCGCAGGTGTACATCACCCAGCGGTACAACACGCTGGCGCTGCAGGCGATCACCTCGGACCTGGCGAAGATGAAATTCGACGCTGCGGCAGCGGGGCATGCGGAGAACTCGAGGTCGTCGGCAGGTGGCGGGATCGTGTTTCTCAAAGGCGGCGTCGCACGCAACGGCATCTATTCGCTGCCGCCGGAAGGCACGCTGACGATTGATCGGGCGATCAATGCAGCCGGCGGCTTGCAGGGCGACGCGGCGGGGGCGCGCGTGCAGATCAAGCGCCGCGACGGCGACGGGTGGCGCAGCTTCAATTACAAGCTGCAGGACGCAGGCGTTGGCGACTTCGTCCTGCAGAACGATGATGAGATCACCGTGACGCTCGCCATCGATCCGCGCCAATTCCGTGCCGAGACTGCTCTTCCCGTCGGCTCGTGGTCGCAGATCGATGAGCAGGCAAGACCAATGCCCGGCGGCGCGACGATCGAATCCATGGCTTCCGACGATGTCCGTAACACCGTCGGCGTGCCGATCGGCATTCTGACTCTGCCCGGCGATGAGGAGATGTATCGGCTGGCATTCGACGTCGGCAGTTCGCCGACCAACCTGAGGGTGCAGCGCATGTCGAACCGAGGCAATCTCTCCAATGGTCGATGGGAGTTGCGTTCGAACGTGTTGACCGTCAATCTCGCGCCAGCGCTGCCGGAGCAGGATGAGCCGCTGCGGTTCGCCTACAAGGCGGCGGCGGGCGCGCCTTCAGTGTCTGACACACGCGCCAAGGCCGTGGGCGACTTCGTCGTGCGGCTGTTCGCGCTGGCCGACCCCAGCGATCCGAATCTCGATCAGACGATCCGCGAATTCCTCGACGTCGAAGAAAAGGGCCTCGACCAGAAGTACGCCGGCGATCCGGCCACGGCGGGCATGATCAAGGAACTCATCGTCGCTCGGCGCAAGATCTTTGATGCCGATGCGGGTTTCCGCGCCGCGGCTTCGGCGGCGCAGCGCGAGAAGGCCGTCAACGATTTCTTGACCGAGTTGCTCGCCGGCGATGCGCCACGTGAGGGCGTCTCAGCCGCGCAGTTGCTCGACGCCGCCTCGAATCGGATCGATCAACTCGCCGGTGGTGATCAGGCTCTGGAACAGACACTGCGCGCCCGCATCGCGCAGGCGCGCTCGATGCTGGCTGCAAAGGCAGATACCGGGGATGTGGCTGCACCGCCCGCGGCAGCAGCCTCATCCGCGACGGCCAATCTGGTGCATCTCGCCGGCGATGTCGTCCGACCGGGGGAGTACAACATGCCGGCGGTCGGCGTGCTGACGCTCGATCGCATCCTCACTGCCGCAGGCGGCTTGAAGGACGGTGGCGATGCGGAGGTCGCCGTGGACGGTCTGGATGACCAGGGGAAGCCGGTTCGACGAATCTCAATCCCGCAATGGAGTTCACATGATGCGGCCGACGGGCGATATGTCCTGAAAGCCGGCGATCGCGTCACGGTCAAAGCGTTGCCGCCGGGAACTGCGTCGTCCGGCGCGATGTCCGACGCCGAGCTTCAGAAGTTCATCCCGCGTCTCATGACCGCGAGTATCCCCAATTCCGCGGCTTCGACGCTGCCGACGCTGGCGGAGCTCAATCGCGCTGCCGCGGCGATCGACATCGCCTACGCCAATGATCCGACGCTGCTGGCGAAACTGCGCGGCATGGTGGAGACGGTGCGTGCGAGACTGGAACCAGCGCCTGCCAACGGGCCGACCACTGCACCCGAAGTCCAGCAGGATCACTGATCACGCGCCGTCGCGAGGGTCACTCGGCTGCCGCGCCGTTGGCCGCGTCGACTGCGTCGGCGACGGTGGTGAAGCGGTCGATGCCGCCCAGCGATTCATCCAGGCCTTCGCCGCGCAGCATGTCGCGGACCGATGAGCGGGCCTCGATCACCTTCATGCCCACACCCTGCAGCTTCAGTTCGCTCGCCATCGCCGCCAGGGCGTGCGCGGCCTGAAGATCCACGTGCGGCGCGGCGGAAAGATCGCAGATCACCTCGCGTGCCTCCGGGTTGGCATTGCGCACGAGATCAAGCACGCTGTCGCACACGTGATCGATGTTGAAATACAGCAGCGATGACTCGGGCCGCACGATCAAGACGCCCGGCACGGGCTCGTTGTCGGCGTGGCGCAGGGAATCAGAGAACCTCCGCGTGCCGGGGATGCGGCCGAGGACCGCCACGTGCGGGCGCGAGGCTCTGCGCATGAGCAGCAGCAGTGAGATGACTGCGCCAATCAGCACGCCGCGCAGGAGACCCGAACCCAGCACGCCCAGCAGTGCGGCGGCGGCGACGATGAACTCGCTGCGATGGGCGTGCCAGAGGCGTTTGAGCGCATCGAACTTGAACAATCCGGTGATGGCCACCAGCACCACTGCCGCCAGCACCGGCTGCGGCAGGGTGCGCAGCAGGCTGGAAAGGAACACAGCCACGATCAGCATGAGCAGGGCGGCGACGAGCCCGGAAAGCGGCGAGCGTGCCCCGGCGCTTTCGTTGACCAGCGACTGCGACATGCCGCCGCTGACCGGGAAGCCGCTGCCGATGCCCGAGGCGAAATTCGCTGCGGCGATGCCGAGCAGTTCCTGGTTGCTGTCGAAGCGCGTGCCATGCTTGGCGGCGAACATGCGGCCGATCGCCGCGGTCTCAACCGCTCCCAGCAGAAAGCACGCCATGGCCAACGGCAGAAGGTCGTTGACATCGCCCCAATGCATCGCGGGCATGCCGAGCGTCGGCAGGCCGCGCGGCACTTCGCCCAGGAGCGACACGCCGCGCGCCTGCAGATCAAGCGCGCCCGCCGCCACGATCCCGGCGATGATGACGATCAATCCCACCGGCACGCGGCGGAGGAAGATCTTGCCGGCGATGAGCACAGCCAGCGCGGTCAATCCGATGGCGAGAGCCGCGCCGTTGGTCTGATGGAGGTGGTAGAGGAAATACTGCATGCGCTCCCAGAAGTTTCCATGCGAGCCCTTGATGCCGAAGAGCTTGGGCAACTGTGTGCTGGTCAGGTGCAGGGCGACGCCGGTCTTGAAGCCGATGAGCACGCTTTCGGAGACGAAGTTGACGAGACTGCCCGCGCGAACCAGCCAGGCGATGGCGGCGATCGCTCCGGTGATGAGCGCGGTGCCTGCGGCCAGCGCGGCGAAGCGCGTGACGTCGCCGCCGGCGATCTCGCCCAGCGATGAGCCCACCAGCAGAGAGATCGCGGATGTGACGGTGATGGCGGTACGGCGCGAACTGCAGAACAGCCAGAACACAAGCCCCGAGAACAGGCACGCGTACAACCCGGCTTCGGGCGGAAGGTTTGCCAGCGAAGCGTCGCCGATGCCCGCCGGCAGCAGGTACGCCGCGAGCGTCAACCCAGCGACGACATCGGCCCGCAGCCAGCCTCGTTCATAGGTGCGCAGCCATCGCAGCGCGGGAAGCCAGCGGGCGGCTCCGGCATCGTGGTTCCGCGCAACAGCGTCCTGCGCGGTCATGGCGTCAATAGCGCTCCGCGATGAACTTCCGCTTCTTCAAGGGAGCCTGATCGTCGTACGCGCCTTTGTTCGACCGCTTGGGCAGCTTGATCTTCTCGCGCGGCACCTTCTTGTAGTTGATCAGGCTGAGGATGTGCGACAGCACGTTCAGGCGGGCCCGCTTCTTGTCGGTGGAGCGCACCAGGTGCCACGGCGCGTGCCGCGTGTCGGTGGCTTCGAGCATCATGTCGCGGGCCCGCGAGTACTCGAACCATTTGCTGCGCGAGGGCAGGTCCATCGGGCTGAGCTTCCACTGCCGCAGCGGGTCCTTGATGCGGGCCTCGAAGCGGCGCTTCTGCTCCTTGTCGCTCACCTCCATCCACAGTTTGATGAGCTGGATGCCGCCATCGACGATGTAGCGCTCAATCTCCGGGCAACGTTCGAGGAACAGCCGGTGCTGCTGCTTCGAGCAGAAGCCCATGACGTATTCCACGCCGGCGCGGTTGTACCACGAGCGGTCGAAGATCACGACCTCGCCCGCGGCAGGGAAGTGGGCCATGTACCGCTGCATGTACATCTGCGACTTCTCGCGATCGGACGGGGCGGGCAGCGCGACGACGCGGAAGGTACGCGGGCTCACGCGCTCGGTGAGCGCGCGGATGGTGCCGCCCTTGCCCGCTGCGTCGCGGCCTTCGAAGATGATCATCACGCGCAGGCCCTTGTGCTTCACCCATTCCTGGAGAATGCACAACTCGGCCTGCAGTCGGCGGAGCTCCATGGTGTACTCCTTGTTGGACATCCGGTCGTCCTTGCCGGATTTGCCTTTGTCGGATTTGTCCTTGTCGCCCTTCGCCGTCTTCGATTGTTTGTGTTTGGCCATGATGTTCATCCCGGGCCGCGCGGGTTCACTTGCCGGGCGGCGGGTGAAATCATGCTACGGGAGGCAATGCGTCGGCTGCAATGCGCACGGTCTCGACGATCTCCAGCCCGAAGCCGTGAAGCCCTGGATACGTGCTGGGATTGTTGGTGAGCAGCCGCATGCGCGTGACGCCCAGATCGCGGAGGATCTGGCCCCCCACGCCGATTTCCCGCACCTGCGGCGACATGGCGCGGCCGCCCACGCCATCGAGCCTCGTGAGGTCCGGGGAATTGACCTCGTTCCGGGAATCCGGCCGGTGAATCCGCTGCAGGCGGGCGCGAAGATCGTCGCCCACGCCCTCGGGCCGCACATACACCAGCACGCCGCGACCGGCCTTCTGGATCATGCCGAGCGCGGCCCGCAGGTTCGCGCCACTGGGATTCGAGGCTTCATCAAAGATGTCTCCCAGCAAATCGCGGCGATGCACGCGCACAAGAGGGACTTGGCCGTCTTTCGGCGTTTCGACGTTTCGGCGTTTCGACGTTTCGCTGTCCATTCCCACCGTCAACGCCAAGTGCGGCAGCGGATCGATCGCGCTCTGGTACGCGATGAGGTTGAAGCGGCCGTAAGGCGTGTCGATGGGGGTGCCTCCGGCGGGGGCAAGCCGCTGCACCAGCGTCTCGCGCGCGAGGCGGTATTCGATGATTTGCTCGACCGAGCACATCTTGAGGTTTTGCGCGGCGCAGAGTCTTTCCAGTTCGGGCATGCGGGCCATTTCGCCATCGTCGCGGCAGACTTCGCTGATGACCGCCGCCGGGCGCATGCCTGCGAGGCGCGTGAGATCGACTGAGCCTTCAGTCTGGCCGGTGCGCACGAGCACGCCGCCGTCACGGGCGCGGAGCGGAACCATGTGGCCGGGGCGGACGAGATCATCGGGGCGGGAATTGGGATCGACGGCGATGCGCACGGTCTTGGCGCGGTCCGACGCGCTGATGCCGGTGCCCACGCCGTGACGGGAGTGACCGTCGATGGACACGGTCATGGCCGTGCCTCGGAGCGAGGTGTTCAGGCCGGTCTGCGGGTGGAGGTCCAGCCGATCGCAGTCTTCGCCGGTCATGGCGAGGCAGAGGTAGCCCGGCGTGTGCCTGGTCATGAAGTTGATGATTTCGGGGGTGGTCTTCTCCGCGGCGACGACAAGGTCGCCTTCATTCTCACGACGCTCATCATCCACCAGCACGATCATGCGGCCTTCGCGAAGGTCGCTGAGAATCTCGGGAATGGGCGAAAGCGGCATGGGCCGGGATTGTAGGAAATCGGATTCGAAGGATGCGATGGGCCTTTGCCGGCCTTTGCCGGGCTTTGCCGCTCTTGCGGAGGTTCAACCTCTCCAGATTGCCATCGCCGAAAAGTGTCGTCGAATGTCGATTTTGTTTCAGAGGTCGGGCGCGACCGTTCCACGATTGTGGGACGAAGAGCTCATTTTCACGGTCATTCGCATCAAGCGGCGCCTCGACGCGTGCGCGCATTCAGAACCAGGAGAAACGCATGTCGCGCATCGGCAGCCTCATTCAGTCACCATCCATCGTCGGCGCACTCGCGCTGGTCGCAGCGTCCGTTTCGTCTGTTCACGCGCCGGGGCAGTCGATATCGCAGGTCGCCGGCGGGCCCAAGACCAGCATCCACACCCCCACGGGCACGGTCGTGCATGATGGTGCGCCGGTGTTCGTGCGCGAGGCGATGCAGGCGGCCGGGACGCGAGGCGACGAAGGCGCGACAGCCGGAGCGGCTCCCACCGGTCGATGCTGCCTGATCAACGGCACATGCCAGATCACCACCAATGCGACATGCACTTCGCTCAATGGCGTGTACATGGGCGATGGCACCAACTGCTCCGAGTTCAACTGCGGCGAGTTGGGCCGCTGCTGCATCAACGACAACTTCAATGTCACGTGCCAGTTCGTCAACATCGCCACGTGCTTCAACGTCTTCCAAGGCGCGTACTGGCAGCCGGGTGTGACATGCGAGCAATCTCCTTGCGAACCCTTCGGCGCGTGCTGCCGCGTTGACAGCCAGGGCGGGACGTTCTGCTATGTCACCGCAGAGTTCATCTGCCAGTTCTACAACGGGGTGTGGACGCAGAACACGCCCTGCGATTCGGTGAGCTGTGATGCCGTCGGCGCGTGCTGCACGCCCACCGGCTGCCTGAGCGTGACCGAGCGCCAGTGCGCTGGCGTGGGCGTGTGGCAGGGCGTGGGCAGCGATTGCACCAGCTGTCCGAACCTGAATGTCGGCGCCTGCTGTCTGGACCGCTCCACCTGCCTCATCGTGACTCGCGATGACTGCGACAACCTCAGCGGCACGTATTACGGCGATGGCTCCATCTGTGTCAGCGACAAGGACTCCACCTGCGCCAATCCCCCCGCCATCGGCGCATGCTGCATCGGCAAGGATTGCCACATGACCACGCAGGAGATCTGCGATTTCTACGCCGGCACGTTCTTCGGCGTAGGCGAGGAGTGCTTTGACGTCGATTGCGGAAATCAGCCGGGCGCATGCTGCCTGAACAACGGCCTCAACTGCGAGGTGCTGCTGGAAGGCGACTGCCTGGCGCAGAACGGCACATGGGCCGGCCCCGGCACTGAATGCTCCAGCGGCCAGGGAGGAACCTGCCCGCTGTACGTCGGCAAGTGCTGCCTGCAGAACACCAATGGCACGTCGTATTGCCTGACCTTGAACATCGATCAATGCTTCAGCACGCCCGGCGCGGTGTGGTGGGCCACCCCCGGCGTGTGCGAAGACCCCGGCGCGCCGCACTGTCCGGTGTTCGGAGCCTGCTGCCTGTCCAGCGGACTCTGCCAGGTGATCGATCAGAACATCTGCGAGAACATCTTCGGCGGCGTGTACAAGGGCGATGGCACAACATGCGCAGACGGCGACGCCAACGGTCAGGCCGAGGTCTGCGAACGGCCCGGCGACACCAACGGCGACGGCCATGTGAACGTAGCAGACCTTCTGGGCGTGATCTCGCACTGGGGGCCTTGTCCGGCCCCATGCCCGTGGGACGTCGCCCCCTCGCCGATGGGCAACGGCGCGTGCAATGTCGCTGATCTGCTCATGGTCATCTCGAATTGGGGCTGAAATGGCCCGTTCCGATTCGACTGACTCTTGCCGGAACCGTCGATTTTCGGTAGCGTAAGGACTCTGCGGGAGGCGTTGCGGAATGCCCGCGATGCCCTCCCGCTTGTCCGTTTCCGGAATTCCACGTCCGCCCACTGCAGTTGCGCGTCCCGCGCGAAGAGGTCCTACGGCCATGGCCAAGATGTTCTAT
>CAZCGB010000088.1:0-8770 GCA_964498045.1 uncultured Isosphaeraceae bacterium | reverse complement strand
GTGGGGGAGCGGCGAGCCGCGCGGAACGCGCATCATCGGCGGATTGTGGGAGACAATCTCGCTCCGAATCCGGTCGATACGGGCCGCCAGCCGCGCAAGTGTCGAGTCTTCAGCAAACGCCCTCAAATCAAGTTGCACTTGCCAGGCGGCATGAATTCTCGCGGCCACTACTGCGGCGGAGAGTGAATCGCCTGCGAGTTCAAAAAAGTCATCATTCCTGGCCACGGGTCCGCATCGCAAAGCACTTTGCCAGACTTCTGCGAGAAAGGCCTCGGTCTCGCCCAGAGGGATTTCGCCCGGAGAGCGATGTTGTGAAATGTTCGTCCGGCGAAGTGCTTCGCGATCAACCTTGCCGGCGGCAGTCAGCGGCAGCGCATCCAGAATCATGAATTGATGCGGAATTGAATGTGCCGGAAGCGTGGCCGCCAGCGCCTGCCGAAGTGTTGCGATGCACAGCCGATTCGGGCCAGGCTGAAGCACAATGAACGCTGACAGGCGTGAGTCGGTGTCACGAACTGACTGCGCGCACACCACCGCAGATTCCACACCCGGCTGACGCAACAGCGCTTCTTCGATTTCCTGTGGTTCTACGCGATAGCCGCGGATCTTTAGTCTGGCATCCTTGCGGCCTATGAATGTCAGCGCCCCATCAGCAGCGCGGCGGGCAAGGTCACCGCTGCGAAACAACCGTGGCTCGCAGCCTTCGGTCGTCGGCGAGAACCGTTCGGCCGTGAGCGCGGCATCGCGCCAATACCCCGGTGACAGATACCGACTTCGAACGACCACTTCGCCGACCTCTCCCAATGGCGTTTCGCCGCCGCGCTCATCGAGCAGCAGAATCTCGACTCCTGCGGAGGGCAAGCCCACAGGCAACCGCCCGGAATCGACTCGATCTCCAAGCGTCAAGCGCGCATGTGTGATGTTTCCCGTTTCAGACGACGAAAGCGTGCTGAAAAGCACGCATCCGCGTTCGAAGTGCGAGCAAAATGCATCGAAGTCTGCCGAGGTTGCCGGTTCTGAAGCCAACCGCACGAGCCTCACACTTTTGAGAAGTCGTCCCGGTTCAAGCGATTTGATGAACGATCGGTACAGCGAGGTTGATGAGACATAGATTGAAATAGCCGTTGCGTCGATCCATTGCGCGAGGCCGGTCACGCCCTGATCCATCACGGGAAACGGGCACAGGGCTGCTCCGCTGAGCAATGCGCACCACGTCGTGGCCACGCCCTGCCCCGTGCCAAGCGAAGCGAACAGCGCGACGCGATCTTCCGCACGAATCTCCATGCCTCGCGACAATCGCAACGCATTATGCAGCACCATGCGGTGCGTCTGCATGACGGCACGGGGACGACCCGTCGAGCCGGACGTATACACCAGAAAGGCCACGTCATCAGGTCCGATCGACGTCGCGGTCGAGAGCGGCTGAATCGTCGCGGTTGACGCGTCATCGAATCGCAATACGGCGCGATGCCCAGCTGCAAGTCGCGCGGCCAAATCGAGATTGGATGCATCAGCTATGACAAGTGTGGCGTCGGCGTCTTCAAGGATCTCGTTCAATCGCGATTCCGGATCAGATGGATTGAGCGCGACAACGATGCAGCCCGCCTTCAGTGTCGCGATCGCTGCGCTCACAACG
This sequence comes from uncultured Isosphaeraceae bacterium, assembly GCA_964498045.1. Taxonomy (GTDB): domain Bacteria; phylum Planctomycetota; class Phycisphaerae; order Phycisphaerales; family SM1A02; genus DATKJG01. The sequence continues at coordinate 7,134 of CAZCGB010000088.1, read as the reverse complement.
TGCGCATCATGCCGCATCAGGAGCGCGACTCGATCGCCCTTCTCGCAGCAGCGCGACCGAATCATGCCCGTCAATCGATCGGAGGATTCATTGAGTTCCGCATAGGTCGGTGTCCAAAGCGTGGAAATCAGCGCCAGGCGAGAGGCCAAGCGCGTGGATTCTCGGTCGAGAAACTGCGGGATCGACTGTTCTGCCGCGGAGGCGAACTCAGGAATCATGGCTCTGCCGTGATGGTGGATTGTGGCGCCGACTCAAGGTCGCGTTGATAGCCGGCGGCGCGCATGCCATCGCCATGCTCAAGCCAGAACGTCTCGAGAAGATCCTTGGGAAACTCGTCGCGCCATGATCCGACCTCGCCCCGGCGGTAGAATCTCGGCTTGAGAGCCTGCAGCTCGCGGAACTCCGGGACGGCTCCGACCGGGGCCACTGGCAGGTCGAGCCGCAATTGTTCAACGGCGCGGGCCAGGCAAGGAGCGGGCGTTCGGATCAAATCCTCAAATCGGATCACTGCTGTGCGCGGCCGGTTGATCCAGGCCAGCACATGCTGACTCCACACGCCATATGGCGACCGTCGATCGAGCATGATGTTTCGTAACGCCGTGTGAAAGTCATCAGGAGTGACGCTGTCTTTCGTTCGGCCCTCATGCAACAGCAGGCTGTACCACGCATACGACACAAGCGCGTCTCGTCCGTCTCGCAGCAGGTACAAGGCTGGGTATTCGTCATCACCGGGAAGGTTGTGCGTTTTTGCGAAGAACGTCTCTTTCGAATCCTCCATCTCCTGATCCGTGAGATCCGTGCTCAGCCAATGCTCGCGCAACGTGCCCGGGTCACCATCCACTGCGCGCAGGGGGCCGCCGCGGTCCGGACACGACTTGCAACCGTAGAGACGGTGCAGCGCGATACGGCTAAACGTGTTTCCTGAGCGAGGATATGACGCAATCCAGACGAGCATGCACGTTCCTGTCATGCGGCCAATGCAGGCCGGCGGCGCTGGTGTTGGACATGTGTTCCCGTCAGTCGGGTGACGGGTTGCGAAAGTGTGTCAGTGGGGCTTCAGGTTCTTGTTGAGGACCAGTCGGCGAAGCAGGGAGTCGCCGTCTCGAGTTGGGTAAACGAATGGCTGGGAGATGAGTTCACTGAAGTCCGAACGCAGAGCGCCGGTGAAACCGTACATCAACAGAAACGAAGGCTTGACCGCATTGCGGCTTACGAAATGCAGGCAGCTCGAAGATTCCATGAACAACACGGTGCCTCGCGGGTATGCGAATTCAATCGCTTCGATGCGGTCAATCATCGCGTACACTTCATCATCGCTCAGAAAGCAGCCATTGCCGCGGCTGTTGCATTCCAATTCCTTGCACACCTGCATTGACCATTCCTTGGGGATGAACGTCCAGGGCCCATGGTCAAAACTGGTGTCCTGCAGCAGCACCAGCACACAGACATACGGCAGAGAGCAGCAGTCCAAGTGATACAGCTGGCTCCCTTTGGCACGGGTTGGTTCGTCATCGAACGACGCGTTGGATTCCACCAGGCGAATGCCCGCGGGCGACACCGTCGAGAGCGAGGGAATGCACCGAAGACTGCAAGCGACGGCGTGAAGCACATCGCTTGACGTCGCGAAGTCGACGAGCGATGGAAATCGTGTGCAGTCATCATCTGTCAAATGATCGTGCAGAAACGAGCGGCTTGCAGCGTATGTGCGTTCAACTCTGACACGCTCCGCGATGATCTGATCACTTTCTGCCAGCACGCGTTGCAGGTGTGGCAGCGATAACGACGTGTCCATCGCCCAACCATCAAGCATCTCGATCGGCGACTGCGACATTGGGCCGTTCTCCTGCAGCAATTGAAGCCACTTCGAGCGAAACAGCTCGTGTCGCCACTCATCATGATGGCGATACTTCATCCGGTTGTATGTCGTCGCCAATTGCTGTGTGCGGGCGATCCCCAGCATGCGCATGTGATTCGCCTGCAGCCTGCGGGCGAGAGGGCGCATCATGACATCGCACACAGCGCTGATCATGAGTTCAGCTCGCTTTGAGAAGCAGCGCCGTGCATATCGGAATAGACCGATTGCGGCCGGGTGTGGAATTCAAGGTCGAACTGGCCGTGTTCAGGCGGACCGATGCCCGAGTGTTTCCACCCGCCGAAAGGCGTATCGACGGCCGCGTCAGCGGTTGATTGATTCACCTTCAGCAATCCCGCATGGGCTTCATTCAGGAACTGCTCCTGGATTTCGCGAGATTCAGAGAAGATCGCCGCCGCCAGGCCCTGGCGTACGTCATTGCAAAGGCGCAGCGCATGGTCGAAATGATCGGCCGTCTGCACGACCAGGATTGGGCCGAATGTCTCTTCCTGCACGATGTCGTTGGTCGGATCATCGCAGCAGATGATTGTCGGCGGATGCCATGCGAGACGCGATTGGCGATGGCGATCATCGTTGACCTGGGCAGGGCTGTTTGCGCCAGAAGGCAGGAGCGCCGGGCCGTAGATCGCCACCGCGCGTTCAACCGTCGACGCAACACGATCACGATGGGCCGTGCTGACAAGCGGTCCGATCCGCGTCATGTCGTCGCGTGGATCGCCCCATTGCAGCGCAGCGGTTTCGCGCTCAAGTTCGCGCAGCAATCGCTCTCGACAGTCGCTGTGCACGATGACACGCCGATTGGCGGTGCATCGCTGGCCGGCCATGTCGAACGCGCCGGCTGCGATGGATCGGGCAGCCCGACTGAGGTGTGCGTCTGACCAGACGATTGCGGCGTTGTTGCCTCCAAGTTCAGCCTGCAATGGAATCCGGCGACGCGCGCAGATCTCCTGCGCGCTATAGCCAGCATCTGAAGATCCGGTGATTGTCACAGCGTTGACGCGTTCATCGCTCATCACCAATGTGGCCTCGCGCCTTCCGCCCTCCAGCAGGCTGACCACGCCCGTGGGCAATCCTGATTCCCGGATGCATGCGATGACGTGATGCGACACTGCGCACGCTTCGGGGGCCGGCTTCCATGCCACCACGTTTCCGCACAAGATTGAAGGAACAATCTTGCCGAGCGGAATGTAGATCGGGTTATTCCAAGGTGTGATCGCAGCGACTACGCCATGCGGGCGACGTCGAAGTGTGCACGATGAGGAAACGGCCTGATCTTGAACGCGCTCAAAGCGCGACGCCAGTACTCCGAGCATCTCCACGGTACGGAAGACCTCCATCCGGCTGAAACGCACAGGCTTTCCAAGCACTTCGGCGATCAGGAGGGCCAACGGATCGGCCTTCGAAGCCAGCGCATCGGCAAGTCGACGAACGCACGTCGCCCGCAACTCTGGCGTTGTTGCGCGCCATGCCGCGGCGGCGCCGGCCGCGCATGAAACAGCCTCGCGCGCGCGTGCGCCATCGGAATCAGCGATCGAGGCGATACCTCCGTTGCCGAGCGCGTTGGCGATCGCTTCGCATGATGCAAATCGCACGACGCGGGCTTCAAGATACCGCCGCGTGATGGCCGCATGCACGGGATCGTCGCTGCCGACCGCATCGTCGGCAACGCAGACATCAAGTCCGGATTGATAGGCGTCAAGCACGGTCTGCCGAACGCAGGCATGTGTGTTCACACCAGCCACAATCACGGTGTCAATTGCATTGAGTCTGATGAAATCCTGGAGTTCTCCGGATGTGAATCCGCTGAAGCCTGATTTATGCACGATGGCCTCGCCGTTGCGCGGCGTCAACGAGAACGGTGGTTGGTGTCCGCGCGTTCCCGCCTCGCAGCGCCAGCGGCCAGCGTGCTTCCAGTGCGTCATCCGGTTGTCCGCGTCTCGCGAAACCGTCGTCCAGACGTGCGCCACTGGAACCCCGCAATCTCGACAGCGCCGCAGCAACCAGGCTGAACGATCGATCACGCGGGCAGCAGAAGGCTGGATTGCGCCGCCCTCAAGGTAATCGTGCTGGAGATCGATGAGCACCAGCAGGGGTTTCATGGCGAGCCGCTCCGCTGTCCGTCATCGAGAATCTGAACGGCGCGCCGGGCAATTCGTTCGCCCATTTCGCGCATGCCGACCACCTGCGCTCCTGGTGCAGCGAGATCCTCCGTGCGACAGCCTTCTCCCCAAATGCTGCGCACAGCGAGTTCAATCGCTCGCGCTTCGCGCTCGAGCGAGAAGGTCTCGCGCAGCATCATGGCCAGCGCAAGGATATGGCCCACAGGATTCGCGCGGTCCAATCCCGCAAGGTCGTAGGCGGCGCCATGATTGGTCTGGTACACCGCATCTCCTGTTGGAGAGAAATTGCCGGAGAATGACGCACCGCGAGATCCGAGCAGCACCGCGCCCAGGTCGGCGAGCACATCACCGAAGAGATTGGGAGCGGCAACCACGTCAAACGCCTGCGCCTCCTGAATCAGGCGGTACGCCATCAAATCGATGTCGACCATGCGGGCCTGCACGCCGAACTCATCGGCCGCGTCGTAGGCGCAGTCGCGCCATAATCGACTGATGGTCGGGACGCCAGACTCCTTCCAGACGACGGTCAGCTCGCCGCGTCGATTCTTGGCCAGCCTCGCCGATGCTCGCAGGAATCGCCGCACCTGCTGCTCGGAATAGCGAGCGTGGTGCTCAGCCCAGCGCTTGCCAGGCGCGCCGTTGCCTTCATGCCAGCTTCCCTGATACAGGCCGCCGGTGTTCTCGCGCGTGATGAGCATATCCACGCCATGTGCGGCTTCGGGTTTGAGGCGACCGGCGTCGGGCGCGGCCATCGCGCTCTGCAGCGGGCTGATTTTCAGGAACAGGTCAAACTGCTTTCGCAGATCGTAGACAAAGCGCCCGCCCCCCGGGCCATGCAGAACGGCGCCGCCACGCGCGAAGACCCCTTCACAGAATCGGACGACCTCATCAGACAGCGGGATGCCGCATGTCTGTTCAGCGTCGCGTCCGATCAGGCCACCTTCGCAGACGTCGGTCGCAACGCCGGCTGACTCCGTCACTGTTCTGAGTATCTGCAATGCGCATTGCGTCACTTCTGGTCCGACGCCTTCGCCGGGCAAGATGCCAATCGCAATCGCGCCGTGCTGAGTGCGGCATCGTGAGGACAGATCCAGGCAGGCGGTCCAACGGTCGGGCATTTCCGCGCGCGAAGCGCTCACAGTTGTTGGATTGGCCGGGACAAGAGAGGATTGCATGGTGTGAACCAGACGTGAGGCCATGAGGGAGATGTGGTCGGCAGCGGAACTTGTACGCGCGGAAATGGCGTTGAGAAACCCGAGGCGCCGAACGAAAACTGTACCAAATGAGGGAACATCCGACGCGCCGTCGCGATTGCCAAGAGTGGAGCGGACGATGCCGATTGAGGATTGAACGCTATTTTGGCAACGGATATTTTTCCGGATCCGACCAGAATTGCGCGGCACAGTCCTGACAGCAGAAGCCGATGACCTTGCCATCGTGCACGATGGCGAACTTCGGATTGACCGGCTTGCCCGAGACCGGGCAGACGGCGTTTGCCGGCAGCAGCGATGTCTGCACCGGCGCGGGGTTCGCGCCAACGTTTTCGGGAGGCGGCGCTTCGCCCGACAGCGCGATCGCGCCTTCGGTTTCCAGCGGCTGCGCGCTGGTCGGCACGCCGACATCGACGATCAACTCGGCGTTGCCCGCATGCAGCCGTTCGGCGGCTTCGGGTGAGATGCCCGCATTCCATAGATAGATGCGCGTGAGCGCGGGCAGGGCGATCAGGGAATCCACGGCCGCATCGTCCAGCCTGGTCTGCGTCAGGCGCAGTTCCGCCAATGTCGCGTGCCCGCTCAGCGACCTGAGGCCGGCCGCAGTGCATGCGGTTCGCGACATGTTCAATGCATGCAGGCGCGGCATGGTCGCCGCCAGCGCGAGCACGCCGTCGCCGGAGCGCGTGCCAGCGAGCGAGAGGTCGGCGATGAAATCCTTCACCGGAGTGAGCAGCGCGAGCGCCTGGGCGTCGTCGGTCGTCGGCGCGGCTGCGAAGTCGATCCACAGCAGCCCGTTTGCCGGATCGACGAATTCGACATGCGCCTGGGCCGCACGCAGCGCAGCGAGCGCATCTTCCGAGGGCGTTGGCGCCGGCGATAGATCTTCAGTCTCCGGAGCAGGAGACACCGCATCCGGAAAATTCAACGCATCGCTCGGCGAGGTTTCCGCTCCCGCATTGATCCACTGCTCGATCGCGGCGATCTCGGCCTCGGACAACTGCGGCTTCGACTCCGGCGGCATGTGGTATTTGTCTTCCAGCGGCAGGCGCAACCGGATGGCCAGTTCGCTCGCGCTTGCGTCGCCGGCGACGATCACCGGCCCAGCCTCGGCCCCGGCGAGAATCGAATCCGGCGTCTCCAGCGACAGGCCGCCTTTGTGCCGCGATGCGCTGTGGCAGCCGAGGCACTTCTCGTGAATGATCGGCGCGATGTTCGCTGCGAACGCGCTCTGCGTCCCGCCGGCGTCTGTGACCGCAGACGCCGCGTCAGCGGCAGGCCGCAATGCCGCGGGCTTGTCGGCGAACGGTTCGGTCAGGAAATCATCGCCATGCGTGATCGTGCCGCCGATGTGTCCTGCGGGAAATAGCGCCGCTCCGGTGGCGATCAGCAGCAGGCCGTAGGCCCAGCGCAGCGAGGTCTTCGAAGCGCAGATCGCCATCAGCATCGAGCCGACCGCGACGCCGATGCCCAGCAATTTGTGCGTCTGCAGCGCATCGCTGCCGTAGGAGTCCTCGCGGCTCAGCAGCAGGCCGGAGGTCATCGCCATCGCGGCGCTGAGCGCGGTCATCCACACCAGCGTCATGCGCACCGATTGATCCAGCGGTTTGCGCCGCACGATCGCAGCGATCTCCACCAGCGCGACAGCGGCGAACAGGCCGATCGGCATGTGCAGCAGCAGCGGATGCAGGCGGCCGCCGAACTGGATCAGCGCATCGGGAGTGACGGACGAAAGCAGCAGCGGCATCAGGCCATGATCTCCGGTCGCACCTTGCCGAAGACGTCGGTCAGCCTGAAATCGCGGCCTTCGTGGCGATAGACCAGCCGCTCGTGATTCATGCCAAGCAGCGAAAGCAGCGTCGCGTGCAGGTCGTGCACGTCCACGGGGTTCTCCACGATGTTGTACGAGTAGTCATCGGTCTTGCCGATG
>CAZCGB010000087.1:0-8779 GCA_964498045.1 uncultured Isosphaeraceae bacterium | reverse complement strand
CGTTGCTACGGCTGGTCTTGAGGCTTTGACGTCTGGTTCGCCAGCCGCACCTCGGGTTGGAACATCGGCGGCATCGCATCCGGCCGCGCTGGCAAAGGAATCCAATTGATTTCCAGGCCGTTCATGGCCAGCCGAACTTGCGACGGCCGGCATCGCTCGGCGATTTCGGCCCGCATCTCCCAGAGTGTGCGCTCATGTTCGGAAAGCCGGCGATGCACCTGGGTCATCTCGTGAAACGTGTCAATGCGTTGCTGGCGAATCACCAACAACGCGCACGCGACGGCGCCGACCGAGATGATGATGAGCAGGAGTTTGCCGAACATTCGATGGTCGCAGCCGTCGTACAAATCCAACGCACCAGACGGCGATGGTGAACTATCCCAGTTTCAACACGGTTCCGGCTTTGATGTTGTCGGGGTCGTCAATGACCTTGCGGTTGATCTTCGCCAAGTCACGCCACTTGTCCTTGTCGCCGAGCATTCGCTGAGCGATGTCGGAGAGGCTGTCGCCAGACTTCACCGTGTAAGTACGCGAGGCAGTCTTGGGCTTCTTGGCATCGGTCTTGCCTTCTGAGCCGGTGGCGTTGGCCGCGACGGCGGTGTTCCGCAACGCGGAATTTGATGGCGTTCGCGGCGCAGCCGCGGGCAGAGCCTTGGGCTTGCCGGTGAGCGTCTCTTCTGTCGGAATGATCAAGCGGCGACCAGCACGCAGCTGCGCGGGGTCATCCATCTTGTTGAACTTGGCGAGCACATTGACCAAGTCGGTGCTGCCGTAGTACTGCTTGCAGATGGCGAACAGCGATTCGCCGCCGCGCACGTCATGGAATTTCAGGTCCTTGATGCTGACTTGCGTTTCATCGCTCACCTTGACGAAGCCGGGCAGTTCTGGATCGCCATTGAGCGTCCCGTTCAACGCGGTCAATTCAGCGCCGCCCGATTGCGGAGAGAGCGTATTCACGGGTTCGACATCGCGCGGCACGCCACGCGCCTGCGTTTCGTCATTGCGCGGCGCCAGGTTCACGTCGCGGGCGATTCCCGATCGCTGCTCTGGTGACATCGACTCGATCGGCTGATTCGACGCGCCAGCGGCCGCCATCTGAGAAGTGTTCATCGCCGCATCAGCCGGCTGCAGCAGCGGGGCGGTGGCTGGCGGCGGCTCTGGCTTGAGCGCGATCAGATCCGGCTCGTTGCGCGACCGCCCGACCAGCGGATCAGCGATCTCGCGACTGGTCAGATTGGCGGAGGTCTGATTTCTTGCGACGGAAAAATGATCGGAAATGAGGATTCCGATGAACAGAATGAGGCCGAAGCCGACCACCAGCGCCAGTTTGTTCTCTCGAGTCATGCTTTGTCGCGTCCTTGCTTCAAGCGATGCGCAGCCGTGCGCAACTGCATTGATTGAAAACTGAATGAAGGCGGCTGTCAAATCCGCGCCTGAGTTTCTTGAGGTTGCCTGATCCAGATCGCGCGGAACTTTGCGGAGCGGCTTCGGGGGTTGGTGCGGGTTTCGACGTCGCCGGCGACGACAGGTTTGCGGGTCAGTCGATCGCAGAGCGAGTGCTTGTTCATATCGGCAAAAGCGTGCTTGACGAGCCGATCTTCGAGACTGTGAAAGCTGATGACGCCGACACGGGCTCCTTCCCGCAGCCAGCCTCGGCCTCCCGCCTCCTCCGCGCCTCGACGAACATGATCGAGCAAGGTTTGCAGCGAACCCAGTTCATCGTTGACGGCGATGCGCAGGGCCATAAACGTTCGGGTGGCCGGATGCATTCGAGAGGACCGGGCGCGCTGGCCGTATGCCTCGACGACCGCCTCGGCCAGCCTCGCTGTGGTTCGGATCGGCTCCCTGTCCCGAATTTGTGCAAGTTTTCGCGCGATCCGCCGGGCGAAAGGGTCTTCTCCATAGCGATAAATCAGGTCGGCCAGTCCTGATTCGTCCATCGCAGCCAAGAGGTCTGCCGCGGAGACCGCCTGCGAGCGATCCAATCGCATGTCCAGCGGGCCGTCGGCCGTGAAGCTGAAACCGCGGGCGGGATCGTCCATTTGATTTGAGCTGAAGCCCAGATCGGCGAGCACGACATCAGCCCGCAGGCCCAATGATCCCAGGTGCGCTGGAGCGTCTGTGAATCGCGCGTGAATCGGAATGAACTGAACGCCATCTGACCGCAACCGCTCTGTCGCACGTCCGAGATTGGACTGGTCCAGATCAAATCCCACGACCGTGCCGGTCGGTCCCACGCGATTGGCCAGCAGGGACGCATGGCCACCAAGGCCGACGGTGAGATCCACCGCAACCTCGCCCGCCTTGGGTTTGAGGATCGCCATTGTCTCGTCGGGCAGAACCGGAATGTGTGAAGCGTGGGTCATCGCTGTCAGCCACGCTATCGCCTTGCGCGACTCCCATCAATGCTGCTACCGTATGCGCCGATCGGGCTCGGTGGCTTCGACCAAGGAGATGGATATGTTGACTGGACGCATCACACGTCGTCTGTGCGCTTCCCTGCTGGCATGTGCAGCGACCTCGCTAACCGCGTGCACCGGCATGCGATTCGTCGTGGACACCGTGCCGGCGGTTGATGAACTGACTGAAACGGTGGTTGTGACCGACGCGGGTGCGTCAAGCGGCAACAAGATCGCGCAGATCGACGTGACCGGATTGATCATTGACGCTGACACGCCGGGACTGCTCGGCCCAGGCGAAAACCCGACTGCCCGGTTCGTCGAATCGTTGCAACTGGCTGCGAATGACCCGTCGGTGAAGGGCGTCATCATCCGGATCAATTCGCCGGGCGGTACTGTCACGGCGTCGGATGTGATGTATCGGGAAGTCGTGCGCTTCAAGCGCAAGACCGGCAAGCCCGTGGTGGTTTCGATGGCAGACGTCGCCGCCTCCGGCGGGTACTACCTGGCGTGCTCGGCTGACGAGATCATCGCCATGCCGACGACGATCACTGGCTCGATCGGCGTCATCATGCAGACGTTCAACTTTACGGAGGGCATGAAGAAAATCGGCATTCGCGCCGACGCAATCACCTCGGGGCCGAACAAGGCGGTGGGTTCTCCCTTTGAGCCAATGACGCCTGAGCACCGCGCACTGCTGCAGGGCGTCGTGACCGAGTTCTACGGCAACTTCCGCGGCATTGTGATCAGCAATCGAACGCACATCTCCAGCGGAAGTGTTGATGAGATCACCGACGGGCGCATCATCACCGGCACACATGCCTTGGAAGTCGGATTGGTGGATCGAGTCGGCGACCTGCACGACGCGTTCGCCGCCGCCAAGGAGCGGGCCGGACTCACCTCCGCGCGACTGGTCAAATACCACCGTCCGGTCGAGTACGTCGGCAGCGCCTACGCGTCGTCACCGGCGACAGGTGTGAATGCCGGTGCGCAAGTCAATCTGCTGCAGCTGAACCTGATCCCCGGCGCGTCGGCGACGCCGACGAACTTCTACTACTTGTGGGACCCCACGGTGTGGTGATCTCAATCATGGAATGGAGAGTGCATGCATGACGCAACTTCCGCCCACCGTTCCCGGCCCGATGATCTCGCGCGAAGCCCCCGGCGCGACTGCCTCGCTCGTGCTGGGCATCATCAGTGTCGTCTTCAACATTCCCATCGTCGGGCTGATCCTCGCGCTCATCGGGTTGAGCAAGGCCCGTCACGCCAAAGCGCTGTGCGACGCCAATCCCGGGTACTTCAACAACGCCGGCGTCGCGCAGGCGGGCATGATCCTGTCCATCATCGGCATCGTGCTGGGTGCGATCTCGACCCTGTGCGGATGCGGGTACTTCGCAATGATCGGCATGGCGATCATGGGCGCGGCAGGGGCGGCTGGATCGCATCCTTGACCGAACCACGTCACTGACGTGGATTTGATTCTCCAACGCCAAAGCCCACGGATGGCCATCCGTGGGCTTTGGATTGAGGCATGTTGGTGACGCCGATTTGGGTGCGCAAGATTACTTGGCGCGCTCGTAGGTGATTTCCATGCACTTGTATTCCTTGCCGTCCTTGCCCGGGCCGTAGGCCTCCATCACGAACTTGTCGGCCGAAAGCCACTTCTCCACGACGCGCTGTTTGACGTACTTGCCCGTCATCGGATCCGGCGCCTCGGACGAGAATGTGAAGGTCTTTGTTTTCGCGTCGTAGGTGCCCTCAGCGAACATCACGCCGGTGCCCATGTTGTCGACCCAGCCGCCGACATATTTCTTCTTGATGTTGTCGTACCCGGTGACGCCCATGCCTTCGAATGGTCCCATCGACGATTCGCCGGAGGTGTGATCCATCAGGTAGCGGCCTCCCAGGGCCATCTCGAACTCGCTCGTGCCCTTGGACTCCTCCGGGGGGGCGGCAGGATCCATCCACATCTTCACCGTGTCGTTCCACTTGCCTACCTTCGCCTCCAGGACCTTGTGATGCTCATTGGGGGTGGCGAACTCCATCCACTTCTGCATCATCGCCTGCTCTTCCGCTGACATCGGCGGTTGTTTGGCGCCGGTCTTGGAGTCCTGCGAGACGACTTGCGAGGTGATGGCGGCAGTGCTCAGAACCAACACCGCGCCGGTCAGGATGCTTCGTGCATTCATGTTTCATGCTCCTTGTGCAGAGATCTCCATTCGGCCCGCAATCCTCCTGCGGTTCGATGGAGCGATTTCGAGGTCTCGATGAGCCGACATGGCCGCGATCGCGCGGCAGCCCGTCGAGGGCGAAAAGTATCCTAACAAATATAGAACAGCCGTCAAGGATGTTTCGTCCAAAATTGTTGCCATCGGGTTGGCTGACGAACGCCAATCACTTGATGCCGCCGGGTCGATTGTCCTGCGGAATTCTGTACCTGGGGGTTGGAGGCGGTTGTGGCAATCCCTGCGGGCGGCATGCACACGTTGCCTGCGTCATGCAGGCATCGCCGGCAAATGCAAACTGCCGCTGGAACAAGTGCGCCGCCTCAATTGGTTCCGTACTCCGCCGATAGTTGGGTTCGAGAGGCAAGGAGGCGAGCGTCACAATGGAACTTCGTCTGGGCCACGTGCTCATCGAACAAGGCGTGCTGACTGAACGTCAGGTGGAATGCATACTTCTGAGGCAGGGGGAGACGGGCCAGCCGTTCGGCCTGCTGTGCGAAGAGATGTTTCACGTGCCGCCCGAGACGATCGAGCGTGCGTGGGCCATGCAATATGCAAGTCTGACGCGCACGATTGACCCGGCCCGCGAGCCGATGGATTCCGCCGCATTGGAGTTGATCACGCGCCGACAGGCCTGGCAATTCCGCGTGCTGCCCATTCGCTTTGACGGCCGCGAACTGATGCTGGCGACGACCCGGACACAGCTCCGCCGAGCATTGCGTTTCGCCAACAATGTGCTCGGGCTGCCGGTGTACCTGGTGCTGGCTGACACGCGTGCGCTGGGAGAAGCCCTCTGCCGGCACTACGCCATGCCCGGCATGAGCCCGCAGTCAATTGATGATGATGCGATGGATCATCTGCTTTCCCAGCGACGGATGAGTGCGTGATCAAACGATTCGAACGCGTTGAGAATTGCACCATCAGGGGCTTGCCGCGTCGCATGCACGCCGGCAAGCGTATACGCAGCCGCCGACTTTCCCCAAGCGATTTTCCTGCTACTATTCCGCCCACGGCAAGGTAGCTCAGTTGGTAGAGCACCGCACTGAAAATGCGGGTGTCGGCGGTTCAAGTCCGCCTCTTGCCATTCACATCGTTCTCAATTGGCAGGGGAAGAGGAATGCGAAGTTGCAGGCGTGGGATTCCGCGTTTGCGAAAACCGCAGTGGACGGATGTCGGACGATCAGCTTCAGCCGTCTGCGCCGGTGGGCGTGAAGCGCAACGGGCCGCCGCAGCATGAGTCGGCAGGATCGAGCACGAATGCGGATCGACGCGTCTTGATTCGAGCATGCTGGAACGCATCACCCGCCCAGGTGCGCAGCGGACGCGTGCCCGGATAGTTCATGAAACTGCTTCGACCGGCCAGGGCATCGCGACGCATCGCAGCGATGAATTTGCGGACCTGCACTGTCGCTTCAAGGTCGTCCTGACATTCGCGGCACCGCCGCGCGAGCGTGCGCTCGTGAAGTTCGGAGAAGTCCGTCCAGGCGCGACCGCATCCATCGAGACATGCGATGGCCATGACAAGGTCCTCGACATGGGCGACATTCCGAAGGAACAGTTTCGGCTGCCTGTGGCGAAGGCGCCAGAGATGCACGATGACGCGATCAAACGCGATGTTGTAACGGGCAGCGAGTTCGCCAGCGCGGGAGAAATACGCGCTGCGCAGACGCGCAAGTCCGCGACGGCGCGGCTTGGGGAGCCGCGGGGGGTGCAGGGATTTCACCTTTCGCTGATATTTCGTCTGTCGCTTCATCATGCCTGTCGCGGCGCTTCCGCGTTCGGTGGGCTGCGAATGCCTTGGGTTGCGCTGCATGCTGTTCTCCCATCGTCGTTCCAGTCGATCGCTGGAAGCGCTGCGCGCGAAGTGTAACGCCGCAACCATGAGGTGCAAGACCCTGATGAGCATGACCACCAACGCCGCAAGTTTCAAGTCACCGATAACACGCGCGATTCGTCCACAACGTTCATCCACAATTGTGATGAATCGTCTGAGAACCATTGACAGCGGGCGTTTCGATGTGCCACCATGTCAAGATTACGGCCTGCATCGGACAGCCGCACCGCATGTCGCGCGAGTATCGATGCCTTGACGCGACTATTTCAGTTCGACGCGTATGCGGCCAAGCAGGTCCGAATGCGCGTCACGCAGTGCGGGGAAATCCGCGCGCCATTGCCGCAGAATTTTGAGATCCACTTCCGCTTGCAGCACCAGCGGTTGATCATGCGCTTCGGCGAGCACCTCGCCGCTCGGCGCGACGATCAGCGATCCGCCCGAATAGGCAAGGTGCGGATCGCGCCCGCAGCGGTTCGCGGCAACGACATACGCCTGATTCTCAATCGCACGGGCGATGCACAGGCTTCGCCAGTGATGCTGTCTGGTGTTGGGCCAGTTCGCCCCGACGGTGAACACTTCGGCGGCAGGTTTGTTCAGCGCGGCCAGGCGCCAGAGCTCAGCAAACCGCAGGTCGTAGCAGATGAACGGTGCGACGAGCGCTTCATCGCAGCGAGCGATGCAGAGGTGGTCGCCGCCTGAATAGCGCTCGCTCTCGCGGCCGAAACTGAACGGATGCACCTTCGCGTAGTCCGCAAGGATCGTGCCTGTGGGCGACACGATCATCGCGATGTTTCGGCCGACCGGACCAACCGCCTCGTGTCCTTCCATCCGGCGCGGAAAGCCGTGTTGAACGAAGATGCCGCGGCGTTTCGCGAGATCAATCGCCCATGCAAGCGAACGATCGTCCACGATGCGATCGAGATCCATGCTGAAGCCCGTGTCTCCCAACTCCGGAAGGACCACGAATGTCCCGGGCTCAATGCGCGGCTGGGCCTCGTCCAGCATCCGCTCGATGATGGCGTGATTCGCAACTTTGTCTTCCCATTTGATGTCAAATTGAACGCACGCGAATCGCATGTCGGCGAGTGTACGCCAATCGATCGAACGACTCGCACGGCGATGTTGCCGATGATCTTGAGACGGGATTTCACCCCGAATTCAGGCGACAGGGCCTCGATCCAGCATCCATCCACTGTTTCGAATTGCGGCGATCCGAGCGGGGGATGAGCGAACCGACGTCGATGATGCGATCGGCCCTTGTCGGGGATATACTTGGCCCCCTTGGTTGATGGAGACTGTAGCTCAGCTGGTAGAGCACCGGGTTGTGGTCCCGGGTGTCGCGGGTTCGATCCCCGTCAGTCTCCCTTCTTTGCGCTCCAATGCCGCCTGTGATTCAACAGCGGCACGACATCCCGAACCTCGCCAGAACGCAGCCAGACCTGGCCGATGATGATTCGCTTTCGCAAATCGCATTGGCCTCGGATGGCTGTTTGCGACTCGTGGCTGGGGCTGTGGGGGAATGGGGGATTGGTTGACGCCGATTCATCCCAAGCACGCAACACTGAAGCCTCTCCGAAATCTCCTGAGCATCACGCTATGACCACCGCCACCGTCGTACCGACCGCCGCCGCCAATCGCCTTGATTTTGGCAACGCCACGATTCATCGCAATCTCGCGACGCCGCATCTGATCGAGATCGCCATCAAGCGTGGCGAAGGCGTGCTCGCAGCAAACGGCGCGCTGATGTGCGACACCGGCGAACGCACCGGCCGCAGCCCCAACGACAAATTCCTGGAAGACACGCCGGGCGTTCACAAGAACATCGACTGGGGTAAGGTGAACCAGCCCATCTCGCCGGAGAACTTCGCCAAGATCGAAAAACTTGCGCGCAACTACCTGAGCAAGAAGAGCGAGTTGTTTCAGTTCGACGGCTTCGCCGGGGCCGACACGGGCTATCGCCTGAAGGTCAGCGTGGTCACCGAGGAAGCCTGGCACAACCTCTTCGCCAAGACGCTGTTCATCAACGCCAACGAGCGCGACCTGGGCAATTTCTCGCCCGACTGGGTCATCCTCAACGCCTGCAACCTCAAGCTCGACAACCCGAAGGAATACGGCGTCACCAACAACCTGTGCATCGTGCAGTCCATCGAACAGAAGAAGGTCATCATCATCGGCACGCGCTATGCCGGCGAGATCAAGAAGAGCATCTTCTACGCGATGAACTACGACCTGCCCGAGATGGGTGTGTTCCCGATGCACTGCTCGGCAAACGTCGCCAAGAACGACAAGAACAACGTCGCACTCTTCTTCGGCCTTTCAGG
>CAZCGB010000086.1:0-8849 GCA_964498045.1 uncultured Isosphaeraceae bacterium | reverse complement strand
CGGCGCATCCGGACATCCCGGGCAACCGGTTGACGGTGCGCGTGCTGGCGTCAAGCAGAGCGCGGCTGGGGGTGGCGAACCCGTGAATCTCCCATCTTGAAAACGGGCGGCTCGACTTCGGTTTGGATTTCGTAAATCTGCCGATTTTGCCTTGCAAGTTTTTTTCGGTGGTATGCTGGGGATTGCCGCACTTGGTTGAACATTTCTTCGCGGCAAATGGATGGGCAAATCGTGGCTGCAAGGCGCGGAACAAAACCGGACGGCGTGAAGCGGCGCGGATGGTGTGCGCAGCGGTTGATCTGTGCAGCGATCTCGGTCGTCATGCTCCAGACTTCAATGGCTTGGGGCGCACGTCCGCAGGCGTCGCGAATCGATTACGCGGTCCACCAGCCCCTCTTCATGGAGCTGTGTGAACGATTCACCGCGACGGCGGAGCAGCGGACGACGGCCCAATCGGCATTTGACGATTACCGTCAACAGGTTGATGGGATCGCTGTCAGAATTGATTCGCTGATGCGATCGCCCGAGGCCCAGGCGCTTGAGGAATCGGTCAAATCGCTGGCTCCGGCCAGAGACATCGAACGGATGAGGCAGTTATCGCGCGAAGAGCAGCAGCGACTTGTTGAAAAAATGATTGAGGAGCGGAACGGCCCGGCCTGGGCGGGTCTCGCAGCACAGCTTGCAGAATTCTCCAAACGGATCGAGGCGACGCAACGCGAGGCGGACATGGCGCTCGCGGCGTGGCTGCAGGGGTTCGCAGACCAGTTCGGTTTGTCCGAATTCCAGCGAGAAGCGACAGCGCGCTTCATCCGTCGCAGGCTTCTTGATGTCACGGCGACAGGAAATGCGCCTGATTTCGAATGCGCTGTCGATGTGCTGACACTTGAACGGCTGGCGATCGCCCCGGGGGCGGAGTTTGATCAGGCGGGGCGAACGGAGGTCGATCGCGAAATGTTTCTCTCGGAGATCGAGGACGTTCTTCATCAGTATGAGGTGTCGCTTGATGCCGTGCTCGTCGAGAACCTCAAGGACAAGAGGCGTGCGGCCTCGCAGGACGAAATGATGGTGTCCGTGCAGGGTGATGATCGATACGCCGAAATCGAACAGAAGATCGGCCGACGATGGCACCGGCGATACAAGGTGTCTGAAGAAGCGATCGCGGCGATCGAAGTCGTCGCGGCCCGGCGACTTGGTAACGAAGCGGCCATTCTGTGGCGCGAGCGTTCAGATCGTCAACTCTGCGCCCGTGTTGCGGCCGCGTGCTGGCCGGCGCAGATGACGGCCTGGTGCGAGACGCTGGCCGAATGCCAGCCGGAATTGCGGAACGCCGTTGTCGAGTTGCAGGCAACCTACCTGGCGGAATGGCGCGTGCTCGTTCGACGTGCCGTTGACTCCGGCGTCGCGCTGCGCGCCAAGCGACTTCCGATGGGTTGGTCCGAAGAACGAGCTCGTTACATCGAAAGGCTGGCGGCAATCCACCGGCACTGTTTCCAATTTCTGTCCCGACTCTGTTCGCTGCTGACCCCTTCGCAGCGAGAGTCGCTGAACACATCGCTCGAAGCGGATTTGCGGACAAACCCCGGCTCGCTGGGCCCCCCGATCAGCATTCATGACCGCAACCTCGCGGGACTCGATCGCGATCTGTCCCTCGGCACATTCACCTGTCAATGAAAGGAAGGCCATCATGACCGCGTTCACATCACACATCCCAAGCCGCTCGGCGTTCGCGTTGTTCGCGTCCAGCATCCTGATCGCCTCGGCCATGGGCCAGATCGGCCCAATCTACGACAACGGCAAGTGCACGAACACCATGTTGTGCTCACAGGACCCGTGCTCAAATGGGAATCGGACATGCCAGATGTGCGCTGGCGGTGCATACTTCGAACGGATGTGCGGATTCAATCTTGATCCGGTGAGTTGTGTGTACGGCATCGAGAATGGCTATTGCGGAACGATGCAATCGGGTTCCTGCCTCCAGTATCCGGAGGGCAACTCGTATTGCTTCGTGACCCCGCATTCCGGCGACGCTCCGTGTTCGGGTTGGAGTTGCGCCAATCCCCAGTAATCCGATTCCAACCGATTGATTCGAGGTGTTTCATGGCGAAGTGGCTGCGTTGCGGTGTCGAGCCGCTGGTGATCCTGTGCCTTTCAAGTCGCCTGTGTGCTCAGGCCGCTGGGGCGGAAACGCGACCGGCGATTCCGGAGCAGCTTGTCTCCGTCATCGAAGAGTATTCGAAGGCCGGCACGGATCGGATGACTTCGATCAGCGTGAGGTCGGCGGGATTCCAGATGGCGCCGGGCGAAGGCGATTGGGCCGCCGTGGCGTGGGCGCCCCTGCCGGATGCGGGCGAATGGCGCGTTGAATGGGCTGCGATGGGCGAACGCAGATCGCTCTCCGCCACGCCAATTGACGCGCCGGAAAAGGTGAGCGTCACTCGTCTGACATGGACGGGAAGCGAATGGTTCGCATGGAAGTCCACGGCAAAGCAGGTGCAGGTGCTGGTGACGCCACAGCCGACCATGAATCCTGAATGGGACTTTGTCTCGCTGTTCAACGGGGGGCCTTCATGGCCAAGTTTTGCGGGGCCTCAATCGCTCGCCGACATGCTGCACACGTTCACGCTTCTTGAGTCGAAGGCGAGTGAAGGCTCGACGACCCACGTCTTTGCGTGGACCGAAAAGCCAGATTCCCCGCAGTTGCGGCTACGGATTTCTTCAATCGGGTCGAAGCAGCGATTGTCAAGTGTTGAGATGCGCACATTCCAACCCGCCGACCACGGTGTTCCGCCGACGTTGTTTGCGAAGAAAGTACTGGAGTTTGATTGGAGCGACGCCGGTGACGACGGCCTCCCGCGGCGAGCCAAGTTCATGCAAGGCAGAACCGACGGCGCGGCAACGGAGATCGAGGTCCACACGCTTCTGATTGAGCGGACAAGCACTGTTGCCCTTAAGCCCGGCCCCCAAGCCGAGGAATGCCTGAAACCCCCTGTGCTTCATGCTGGGGACGCGGTGATCGATCGCTGCTATGGATTGGCTTACAACATTGGCGACACGACGCTCTTTATGAACTCTGTTCGCGTGGACTTGAAGAAACCCATTGATCACCGCATCACGACGGACCTTTCGGAAATCGTCGGCGAAGTGACTGGAGTCAAGGGCGGCGCGGCGACCACGACCGAGCAGAATTGAAAACATGAGGCGACTGACACCGATCGTTGTGTTGATGCTGTTGATCAGCGCGTGCGGCCGCACGCCGGTTGATGGGACGCCGCCGATCGGGTGTGAGCTGACCTATGACACGGGAGTTCACATCTTCGAAAATTAGCCGATCGTGCTGTCGCATACGTTCACCGTCCGAAATACGGGAGCGCGAACGTTGAAAATCGTGAAGACAGCATCGACGTGTGGTTGCACCACCGCCAAGGCACGAACCGAAAAAATTGATGCCGGTGGCTTGCTGGAAGTGGATGTGGCGGTCACCGTGCAGTCCGCTGGAGTTCGACGCGAGGGAGTGAGCGTCGTGCTCGACGATGGGAGCATCCAGTCGTTTGCGATGCAGATCACTATTCAGGCGCTGGCTGAGGTGTTTCCTGCCGTTGGTGCGGTGACTTTTGATGCAGGCGGAAACGCAACCGTTCCGCTCATCGCATTCACGGAAGGCCTGCACATCAGTCCTGCCCCGCCCGAAATCCGCGCTTCCTCAGGAGTTGTGTGTTCCTTTTCAGGGTGGCGTCCAGGTTTGCAGTTTGCGCGAGAATACGATGGCGAGTATGCGCGGTGGTGCGCTTCCATCGAACTGCATGCGCCTACAGGAACAGTGATGGCTCCATCTGACTTTCTGCAAGTGACACTTGCCGACACCAACGTGGCCACCTTCAGCCTGGTGGGAAGATGCGGGCCTCCGCCGCGAAAATGATGCTTGAGCTGCGCCGAAATCTCTGCCTTGCGCTGATTGCTGTCTTTATGGCAAGTAGTGCGTCAGTCGGCGATCTCCACCAGCATCTCGACTTCCACAGTCGCGCCCAGCGGCAGGGCGATCGAGCCGACGGCGGCGCGGGCGTGGCGGCCGGCCTCGCCGAAGATCTCGACCAGCAATTCGCTGGCGCCGTTGCCGACCTTGGGTTGATCGGTGAAGCCGGGATCGGAGCAGACCCAGACGCCCAGCCGCACGATGCGCTTGACGCGGTTGAGATCGCCATCGAGCGCGCCGGCGACGATCGCCAGGCCGTTCAAGGCGCACTGCCGGGCCGCGGCTCGGGCCTGATCGATGCTGACGGCGGAGGGAACCGGGCCGGTGCAGATAAGCTTGCCGTCGAGGAGGGGAATCTGCCCGCTGGTATAGAAAAGGTTGCCGGTGCGGACGAAGGGGATGTACGCCGCCACGGGTTTGGGTGGCGCGGGCAGGGTGATGCCGAGGTCCTTGAGGCGGTTATTGATGTCGGTCATTGTCGGTTTGGCGCGAACGCGGGGGAATCGGAGGAAGTACGAATCGGGAAGGGTTGCCTGCCGCGCCGCGAAAGTTCCCGAAAATGAAAATATTCTCGGAATGCGAATTGACTTGCAACCGTCCTGATGTATCTTGCGCAGAGTAAAGAGAAGTGATGTGTTCCTGACCGGCTCGCGGCAAGCATACCAAGCCCCCTTGCCCTCATTCGGTCGCTTCGGCGACCCCCTCATTCCGCCGCACGGTCGACAATCTGGAAGGTGCCCCCGAGTTTCCGCGGCTTCGCATGCGGAAAAACCCTGACAGGAGTCAGGGCGACTTCACGCGCGTTCGAGATTCCCTCCAACGCATCGTCCACGGCGGCATTCAGCCAGCGTCGAACAGCCAGTGCGGCGACTCCGCCAGAACGTGGAAACACGCGAGCGGAACCACACACAACTGACTTCGGCCAAGGAATGATGACGGATCATCATTGCTGAGTGTTGTCGCGCCGGTCGTGAATCGACCTCGGCAGGCCCCTGCGGCTTCGCGGGTTTGTTCCTTCCCGCCCCCTCCTTTGACGTTTCTGAGCCTGTGCGGACATCGCTTCACGGCGTGTTCGCACAGTTTTGACCGGTTCGAAGAACCCCGTTCGTGTTCGTGCTGTGTGTTCGAGTTGGCGAAGACCGGCCGATTGGCCCGTCCTCATTCCATATTCCTCATTCTGGAGACCGTTGTCATGAACCGAAAGAAAGGCTTTACCCTGATCGAGCTGCTGGTGGTGATCGCGATCATCGCGTTGCTGATCGGTCTGCTGTTGCCCGCCCTGGCGAAGGCCCGCCAGAACGCGGCGTCCCTGAAGGACAAGACCCAGATCTCGATGATCCACAAGTCAGCCCTCACGTTCGCGGAAGACAACAAGACCCGTCTTCCCACCCCGGGCCTGATCAACCGCGCCGCCGACACGCCCCAGCCCCCCGGCGTCGGCCAGCAGCCGGGCATTGGCCCGGAGGACTACATCAAGAATCACACGGCCAACCTCTACGCCTCGCAGGTCGCGCAGAACTTCTACAACACCGACATCCTGATCGGCACCACGGAAGTCAACGCCCTGATCGTTGAGGACAAGGACTACAACTACGCCGCGTACAAGCCTGCCGCGGACATCTACTGGGATGGCGACAACGCCGCCGGCACCAACGCCAACTTCCTGGGCGATCCCCAGACCGGCAGCAACGCGTCGTATGCCCACATGCAGTTGTGCGGCGCCCGCAAGCGCAACAACTGGAAGAACGATCAGAACTCCGGCACCCCGGTGTTCGGAACTCGCGGCACGCCCGGCACCGTCAACGGTTCGCCCAACGGCGGCGAGCAGACCGGCGTGAACTACGAGAAGTCGCCCACCCTCGAACTGCACGGCCCCAAGCAGCAGTGGGTTGGTCACGTCTGCTTCAACGACAACCACACCGAAACGTTGAACAACTTCTACGCGGCCCTGTGCGTGTACTACCCGCAGAACACCATCGCGCAGACCCGCGACAACATCTACGCGGCTGAGTTCAACGACTATCCCTCGACAGGCTCCTTCCAGGGCTCCAATGACGCCTGGATGGGCATGTCCAACGCCGCCACCACCTCCGGCAACAACTGCACCCCGCGCTGGGATGCTCCGCTGCCGTAATGCCCGGCTCGGCTCTGATGGGTTGTGTTCCTCGATTCAAGTTCCTGCTCGCCAGCCCTTAGCGGGGCTGGCGCAGCGTTCAAGATCGGTCAAGGTCAGTGCCCTGTTCAGGCAGACTCAGAAACGGTGGATCAGTTCGTATCGGCAAGGCTTGGGGAACACACATGCTCGGTTCGGCATTGCTCGGCTCGGTTGGTGATCGCTGGGTTGGTCGCTCTGCTCCGCATTCGCGGAGAGCCGTTGTCACCGTTTCGTTCTCCCTTTCAGTTCACATCCAGGACCTTTCGGAGTATCCATCCATGACTCGCAAGCGTGGTTTCACCCTGATTGAGTTGCTGGTGGTCATGGCGATCATCGCCCTGCTCATCGGCCTGTTGCTCCCCGCCCTCGCCAAGGCTCGCGCCACGGCCAAGCTGACCAAGGACTCCACGCAGATCCGTGGCATCCAGCAGTCGTGGCTGGTGTATGCACGCGAGTTCGATGGCATCATGCCCACGCCCGGCCTGATCGACCGCCTGGCGTTCAACGGCGTCGAGGAACCCGGCCGCGGAGCCGAGGACGAGACGCAGAACTCCACCGCACGTCTGCACTCGGCATGCCTGATGCAGAACTACTACAGCCCGCAGCTGTGCGTGGGCCCGACCGAGCCATCAGGCAAGGTCGCGGTGAAGGAAGACTACAACTACGAGGTCTACAACGTCATTCCCACCGTGGACATCTACTGGGATGACACCTTCGAAGCGAAGTTGACCACGCAGTCGAACACGTCCTACGGCAGCATGCCGATCGCGGGTGACCGCAAGAAGCGGCAGTGGAAAGACACGCTCGACTCCACGTTCCCGATGATCTCCAACCGCGGCGTGAAGGACGGCTCGCTGGCTGACGCCGACTACAACAAGTCGATCACGCTGCAGACGCACGGCGGGCGCAACGAGTGGCTGGGCAACATCTGCTACAACGACAACCACATGGAGGTCAGCAAGACCTTCAAGCCCGAGGGCGTGAACTACACCCTCAACGGCGTGTCCACCGCCGACAACATCTTCAAGAACGACATGAACGGCAGCCAGACCAGCCCGCTGGGCACCGACGCCTGGCTGGTGATGACCGCCAGGAACGGCATGGTCACCGGCGCGCCGAACAACACGATCGTCGGCCTGGTGCCACAGTGGGATTGATGTGTGCAAGCAGCGCGGCCGCCGCGTGAAGCAGGCGGTCGCGAACGACAATCGAAGACTCCGCGGAGAAACACCAGGAGTCTTCATTCACGAAGACGCGGAACTTCGCAATGCGCCGCGTCGAATAGGTCAGGCACGAGCATCAACCGCCCGAAGCGGTTGATTGGGAACCTCAAGCGACCGTTGTTCATCCGCGCGATTTCTGAGATCGAGCGCGTGAACCGCGTGGGCGGGATGGGAACGTTCGCAACCGGGTTCGACATCTTGATGGAAGCGCTGACGCAGGCGGCGATCGTGAGCCGGGCTTCAGCGAATGTGTGCGGTCGTCGTCGCATCGTCGCGGCGGCGTGCCAATCACCAGGTGTTGTTGCGACAGGAGACAGCACCGATTTCCGGGATTTTGATTGGCGCCTGCGTTTGGCCCGCGACGGCCGGAGTGCAGCACGCGGAGTTTCCCCAAGGTTGCCCCGCAGCGCAGTTGTTATTGCAAGGTTCGCAGGCCGTTGCACGCGTTGGAAACACGGATCCGTATCACTCACAAGCAACCCCCTTTTCCCTTTGTCTGGAGTACCCAAGAACATGACTCGCAAGCGTGGTTTCACCCTGATTGAGTTGCTGGTGGTCATGGCGATCATCGCCCTGCTCATCGGCCTGTTGCTCCCCGCCCTCGCCAAGGCTCGCGCCACGGCCAAGCTGACCAAGGACTCCACGCAGATCCGTGGCATCCAGCAGTCGTGGCTGGTGTATGCACGCGAGTTCGATGGCATCATGCCCACGCCCGGCCTGATCGACCGCCTGGCGTTCAACGGCGTCGAGGAACCCGGCCGCGGAGCCGAGGACGAGACGCAGAACTCCACCGCACGTCTGCACTCGGCATGCCTGATGCAGAACTACTACAGCCCGCAGCTGTGCGTGGGCCCGACCGAGCCATCAGGCAAGGTCGCGGTGAAGGAAGACTACAACTACGAGGTCTACAACGTCATTCCCACCGTGGACATCTACTGGGATGACACCTTCGAAGCGAAGTTGACCACGCAGTCGAACACGTCCTACGGCAGCATGCCGATCGCGGGTGACCGCAAGAAGCGGCAGTGGAAAGACACGCTCGACTCCACGTTCCCGATGATCTCCAACCGCGGCGTGAAGGACGGCTCGCTGGCTGACGCCGACTACAACAAGTCGATCACGCTGCAGACGCACGGCGGGCGCAACGAGTGGCTGGGCAACATCTGCTACAACGACAACCACATGGAGGTCAGCAAGACCTTCAAGCCCGAGGGCGTGAACTACACCCTCAACGGCGTGTCCACCGCCGACAACATCTTCAAGAACGACATGTTCGCGCCGACCAGCCCGCAGGGCACCGACGCCTGGCTGATCATCACCGCCAAGAACGGCGTCAGCGGCAACCCGATCACCACGCTCACCCCCCAATGGGATTGATCGCGGGATTGACGGCAGAAACGTTCATCGAACACTCCTTGTGTCAGGTTTGCCAAGCCCCCGGCCTCGTGCCGGGGGCTTGCATTTTTGCGACCTGTTTCCCAATGATGAGGCGGAGAGGATC
>CAZCGB010000085.1:0-8874 GCA_964498045.1 uncultured Isosphaeraceae bacterium | reverse complement strand
CACGATGTACAAATGCGCGGTCGCGCGATTGGCCACCTCCAGCGGCTCGCGGCATCCCCCCAATTTCTCCAACGCGGAGATCAGGCCCTGCGGATAACGCGTAAGTTCCACCGCGCCGGCGTCGGCCAGGTATTCGCGTTGCCGGCTCACCGCGAAGCGGATCATCATCGCCAGCATCGGCGCGATGATCGCCAGCACGACGGCGATGACGAGGATGACGATGTAGATGACCGCCGCGCCGCCTTCGCCCTTGCCGCCGCTGCGCGAGGACGATGATCGTCTTCCGCCGCCGGTGAACATGTTGATCCGGATGATGCGCCAGAACGCGTCGCAGGCGAAGACGATCAGGCCCACCATCGTCGCCATGAGCATGGCGAAGCGGATGTCGTAGTTGCGCACGTGGCTGAGTTCGTGCGCCATCACGCCCGCGAGTTCATCGCGCGTCAGTTGCTGCCGCAGGCCGAAGGTGATGGCGACGGCGGCATGCTGGGGATCGCGCCCGGTGGCGAAGGCGTTGAGCGCGGTGTCGTTGATGACGAAGATCTTCGGCTTGGGCATCCCTGCAGCGATGCACAGTTCCTCGACCACGTTGTGCAGTTGCGGATCGAGTTCGCGGGGAATCTCCTTTGCGCCGGAAATGGAAAGGATCGCGCTCGATCCGCCGTAGAAGCTCCACGCGCTGGCGAGCGCGGCGACCACGGCCGCGGCGACCGCGCCGAGGATGATCGATGGAATCAGCGTTTGGAAATCCGTTGCGCCGCCATACGCCACGATCGCCGCGGCGAACGTCGCGCCGATCAGCACCAGCAGCGCGCTCATGCCGATCATCAACAGCGCGCTTTTGCGCTTGTTGGACCTGATGAGGTCATTGAACGTGACGTTGGCCGGGAGCGGCGCGCGGGCCAGGTGCTGCTCGCGGTGGATGACCGAGGCTGCGTCAGCGGCGGCCGAGGATGTAGGGAAGGTGCTCATGCGCGCAGTGGCCCGGGCATGACGCCCGGGCCGCCGCTGTCGACGATTAGAACGCCACCTTCGGGGCTTCGCGCGTTGTCGCGTCGGCAACCTCGAAGAAGTCCATTTTTCCGAAGTTGAACATCCCCGCGACGATGTTGGCCGGGAACACCGCGATGCCTTCGTTGTACTGGCTGGCGTTGCGGTTGTAGTTCTGGCGCGAGAAACCGATCTTGTTCTCAGTCGAAGTGAGTTCTTCCTGCAACTGCATGAAGTTGGTGTTGGCCTTGAGGTCTGGGTAGGCCTCGGAGATCGCCATCAGCTTGCCCAGGGCCTGCGTGAGCATGTTGTTGTTCTCGATCGATTCGGCCGGCGTGCGCGAATCGACGGCCTTGGCGCGGGCGGAGATCACGCGCTCCAACGTCTCCTTCTCATGCGTCGCATACCCCTTCACCGTGTTCACGAGGTTAGGGATGAGGTCGTAACGACGCTTGAGCTGCACATCCACATCCGCCCACGCGGTTTGTGCGGCGACGCGCTTGTGCGTCAGGCCGTTGTAGATTCCGATGAGCATCAATGCGATCAGCACAAGCGCGCCAACGACGACGAGAGTTACTATGAGAACCACGGCGGACTCCTTCAGCGGACGAGTTCGAGAAGCGAGCGAGCAGAGATCGCGCGGTCTTGGCGCGTACGGGATATGTTTCGGTAGGATCGTTTCTCAGTTGCGGCAACGCAAGGGAGGAACCCCTGCGTGTCGAAGATTGCTTCCGCCGCGACACGTCGGAATCCAGGAACCGCAGCCGCGAGCGTTGGGATTCGCGATCTCCACGCAAGCCCATGGGAGCGGTCGAATTGGACATTGGGCGGTTTCGACCTACTGCCGCGATCAGATCACAATTTCAATGATCTCGAATCGCCGCTCGCCTCTGCGTAGGTCGACGCGGATGATTTCGCCGATGCGCGACTTCATGAGGGCCATTCCCATGGGTGACTGGGTCGTCACCTCGATGTATTCCGCGTCGAAATTGTTGGTCGACTCGCCGACGAGCTTGTACAACTCCTCGGCTTCCGATTCGATGTCACGCAACTTCACCGTCGCACCGAGAAAGACCACGTCGGCAGGCATATCGGTGGTGCCAGCCACCACCGCGCCGGCGAGGCGCTGCTCCAGTTGCCTGATCTTCGCTTCGTTGAGGCCTTGGTCTTCCTTGGCCGCGTGATAGTCGGCGTTCTCCTTGAGATCCCCCAGCGCGCGAGCAGTGCCGATCCGCTCCGACAGCACCTTGCGCATGGCCTCGCGGTCCTTGAGTTCCTGCTGCAGTTTGGCCTTCTCCTCGGCGGTGACGTAGTCCATGACGGTGGCTTCCGTGGTATTCGTAAGGTCAAAAGTGCTGAGACGCCCCCGTCAACGACGGATGCGCAAACACATCTCCGGCTCTGTCAGGTGGGTATCAAAGGATACGGCGGGCTGCCGCCTGCATCAAGGCTGGCGGCCTGTTGCCATCAGCTAAAGACTCTGCCAGGACGCTCGCACAGGACAGCGTGCCGCCACGCCGCCGCAGCGAGGCATAGCAGTCCTGCCCACTCCACCACCGTGCGCACGTGCGTTGCTGAGAGCGGCAAATTCGTCATTTCACCCATGCGTTCAATATCCACGATCCGCAGGAGCAGGTACGCCCCAACCAAGGCAACTCCCGCCAGGGCGAGACGGTGACTTCGCCAGTGTCTGCCGAGCAATCGATGCACACCCCAGAAGGCTCCGGTCAATCCGGCTGCGGCCATGACGACGAACATGAATTGCCACATGCGTCGCTTTCCGTACCACCCGCCGCCCTCCGCCATGTCGCGCAGCTTTTCGGTCAGAACGGTCTGCAAATCGAGCTGTTTGTTGACCGCGAGAACGAACAGCACAACACCCACCAAGATCCAGAATCCGGCGATGCGCTGCCGCGCTGGCTGAGGCGAGGGGCGACCGCGCGCTGGCCATCGGGCGGCGATGACGCACAGCGTCGAGGCGGCCACGTACAGGCCCGTCGTCAGCCAGCCGAGGAATGTTGAATCATTGAAACCCATGATCTTGTTCGATCAAAGAATCCGCTTGACGATACGATCGAACGCATCTGTGCATGCCATGCAGCGGAATTTCATCATCGACCAGGCGCAGCGTCCTGACGTGAATCGAACATCGTTGAATGCCGTTGTTCAAGCGTTGATCGGCCTTTGTGGTGCCGTCGCGTGCGTTTGCGCTGGATGTCAAGCGCCGAAGGTCAGCGATGATGCGTCCGCCCAAGCCGCAATCGCCCAGGCTGTGAACGAGGAATCCAAAGCTGTCCTTCAGGTCGAACTCGAATCGTATTATCGAGACCTGTCCTCGCGCAAGTGGAGCGTGTTCGCCACGCACTTCTGGCCTGGCGCGACGATCACGACCATCTGGCGTCCAAGCGGCGAAGAGCGCGAGCGCGTTCACGTTCAGACGGTTCCGGAATTCATCGCTCGTACGCCCGATGGAGCTGACAGCAAGCCCATCTTTTCCGAAAAATTGCTGAGCGCCGAAATCCAGGTGGATGGCCCGCTCGCTCATGCATGGGCGCACTATGAGGCGGAATTTGGCGACCCGGGCAATCTTGCGCGATGGAAGGGGACCGATGCCTTCACCTTCATGAGATTCGAGGGCCGTTGGCGCATCGTGGCTCTGGCGTTCTCGCCGGAATGACTGAACATCGCCCCGAATGAGCTCAGTGATCGACGGCTGATGAGCAGCGGCCGTTTTCGCAACGAACTGCGCAGTTTCCGAGCTT
Organism: uncultured Isosphaeraceae bacterium; assembly: GCA_964498045.1. Classification (GTDB taxonomy): domain Bacteria; phylum Planctomycetota; class Phycisphaerae; order Phycisphaerales; family SM1A02; genus DATKJG01. The sequence continues at coordinate 5,122 of CAZCGB010000085.1, read as the reverse complement.
CGACAGTCGCGGACGAATCTCCGCGAATATCCGATACAGCGCATCAGAAATCTGGCGCATCAACGGCCAACCCGTCGGCGCGACAACCCATCCCCAGCCCAATGCTGCATACGCCTCTCGAAACACCTGCATCCCCTTGATGATCGACCCATCATCGCGAACAGCGTGCATCGAACCGATCACATCGCTCATGGTGAGGCCGTATCGGCCAGGGATGAAGGTTGCTGATGCGATGTCCTCGAATCCGACACGTCCGCGTGATCGGTCTAGCCTTCGCATGAAGCGGATCTCTCTCGCGCAAACCGGGCAGAGGCCGTCATAGAACAGCGTGATGGAAGGACAGTGAGACATGCGGCGGTCTCAAGTGCATTCGAACACCGGTTCGGGACAGATTCGCGCGAGGTCGACTGCCCGATAAGAACGTCGCGGGCGCGACGCACCCGCAGGAAAACCCGTGATATTCGACACAGGCGGACACAAAAGCACCGCTGTCCGCACGAAGGACTGGTCAGTCATCAGCCACGGGGTACTTTCGATCAACAGCTGATCCGCAATCAGCTGGTTTCGAAAACCGCATACGAGAATAAGGACAATTGAAGATGCGCCCGTTCACCATTTGCTACGGTTTCATGACCCTCTCCCTCGGCTCGATCGTCGTCTACGGCATCGCCAACGCCGACGAACTTCGCAGCCCGTTCGGCGATCCCAGCGTCTTCGCTGCCAACGCAGAAGCCGAGAGCCAGCCGACCATCATTCTTCCTCCGGCGACCGACAAATCCGCGCCCGCAGGCGCCGAAATCACCACCGTCGCGTCCGCCGCCGAAGCCGCGGCTTCCGTCCCTGTGCTTTCTCCGGGCATGGCCAGCACTGACGTGATCGCTTTGGTCGGCAATCCTGATAGTGTCTCTCTTGACGGCACGCACTGGACGTATGGCTCAAGCGTTCTGATCTTCAATCAAGACGCGCTTGTCGGTCACGTCGCGTTCGATCCCGTCCAGGCCGCGCTGAACAAGTACAACCACATGATCACCTCGATCTCGCCGACAGATGGCGCGAAGACCGCCAAGTCCGCGGGCCCGAAGCTGCTCACCGCCCGGAAGACGAACTTCAACGGCAAGTACGGCAGCAGGTACATGTATCGCCCGGTTGCCGCCGGCAGCGCCCGCAGCGCGTATCGATACGACAGCAACAACGAGGAGTACTCGTACTACATGAACCGATCAGGTCCGATGCCTCGCATGTTCAGCCGCCAGTCGGCGATGCCCCGCGGCATGATGTCGGCCACGGACCGCACGATGGGCAAAGGCTACCGCTCGGGCGGCTCCTCCGGCTACAACAACATGATGAATTCACAGTACTACCGCCGCTGATCCGTCCCGTCACGATCACACGACACAACGAAAAGAAACACTCTCGTGTGCGGGACATCGCCCGGGTTTCATCCCCCGGGTGTTTGTCTTTTTGATCGCGTCGCGCAGTCAGCGGGAAACGGTTCGCCATTCCTCGCCGGCTTCGTCCTGTTCATCGTAGATGACGTGTTGGACGAGATCGGGCGGAGTCTCGACGAATCTGGCGCGCTCGCGTCTGCTGACCTCGCCGCCTCCGACCTTGAACTCGCTGCCGCATTGATCGCACAACCATGCTGCGCCGGTCTCGATGAGATCCCTGCTCGGCGTGCCGCAGCGCGGGCATCGGTTCGCATGCAGCGCGTTGCGGGCCAGAGCGCGCGTGGCTGCATCGACGAGCCAGCCGCCGGTGATGGTCAGCGCGAGACTCGCCAACCCCAGGAAAAGCAGCAGCAGCGTGATTTGCGGGAAGACGAACAACAGCATGCACGCGATCGTGAACATGCCGATGTACCCCCATGCCACCGTAAGTCCGTAGGACGCGTTCACGGCTTGTGCGATGCGGTACAGCATGAATGACCTTAGGCAGCTGGCGAAGAAACGTCACCCACACGTTTCCCAATCAGATGGCATGACCGCGTTTGCCGCCAGTCCTGTCCTCGATCCTCCAATTGCCCGTAGGATTCCGCGCATCGACCCCGCCGCAGACATCCTCAAACGCATGGCCGCGATGCAGCGGATTCGCCGCATGTCGAGGCTGCTCGACACGCGCTGGAAGATCCCTGGCACGCAATGGCGTTTCGGCCTCGATCCGCTCATTGGCCTCATCCCCGGCGTCGGCGCACTGGTGACTCTTGGCGCGTCGATCTATCTCCTCACGCAGGCTCGCACCGTCGGCGCACCGTGGCCGGTGATGCTCGGCATGATGGGCAACGTCGCCGTCGATTTCGTCGCAGGCGAAATCCCTGTGGCAGGCGACATCTTCGACTTCGCGTTCAAGGCTCATATCCGCAACCTGCACATGCTGGAGCGCTGGATGGCCCGCGCCGAGACGCCCGCGACGAACATCGCCGTGACGTCGTGAAATCGACGCGGCCCCGCGCCGAACGATTGTCATGCCATGACTTACAGCGATCGATCCTCAGCCATGCCTTCCACCTTCCTCCATCGCACCCGATCGAATCGCCTGCTCGGCGGCGTGTGCGGCGGGCTCGCACGCTGGCTGGGATGGGACCCGACGCTTGTGCGCATCCTGTATGTATTGCTGTCGATCTTCTCCGCGGCGTTTCCCGGCGCGCTGGTATATGTCATCCTCTGGATCGCCATGCCACTGGATGACTGAGGCGCGCCTCGATTCTGGTGTGTCTTCAGGACGCCTGCACAGGCTCAAAACGTCCAGCACTTTCGTCCCGGCTACCCTCATGACATGACTCAGCGGGTTGATGCGGCAATCGTCGGCGGCGGTCCGGCTGGCGCATTGGTCGCACGCGGCCTTGCCCAGCGCGGCTGGCGGGTCATGCTCATCGAACGCGGCGATCGCTATCGGAACAAGACCTGCGGTCATTGCCTTGCGCCGCGGGCGTTGCCGCACCTGCGTGAACTGGGTCTGCTCGATCGCGTGCGGACGATCGCCAACGGGGGCACGCGCCGCGTGCGAGTTCATGGTGACAATGGATCGTGCATTTGCGCCAGCACGTCAATACATGCGGAGGCTGAAGGCCGCGGCAATGAGGGGTTGATTGTCCCTCGCGATCGGTTTGATCAACTGCTGCGCGATGACGCCGAGAGGAGCGGTGCCCGAGTGTGGCATCGGGCGGCGGCACGCGTCGTCAGAATCGAGCGTGATCGCGCGCACCTGCGAGTGCGGAAAGGGTCGGAGTCGACGCACATCGATTGCCAAGTGTTGATCGGAGCCGACGGCGTGGGCAGTTCCGTTGCACGGACAGCAGGGCTTGCCGGCGCATGTGCTGCTGGCCGCAAGTTCGGATTCTCCATGGAACTGGCTCCGGATGCGGTCAACATGGAAGCGATCGAACGCGGCACGATCGAGATGTTCCTTGTGCCAGGCGGCTACCTCGGCATGGTGCGGAAGGACGATGGCCATGTGCATGCGGCCGCGCTGATCGCATCGCGAGAAGGAGGAACTCGACTTGATCCGTCTTTGTTCGTCGCTCGCGTCGCAGGGAGGCACCCGGCGATCGGCGAGATCGGACAAGGCGTCGCACATGAGCATTCCGCCGGTCGTTTTGTCGCGGTTGGACCGATGCCGTGGCGCCCGCGCGGCATATGCGTGGACAACGTTGCATTGGTTGGCGACGCAGCCGGTTACATTGAGCCATTCACCGGCGAGGGCATGTCCTGGGCGATGCACAGTGCAATATTGTTGATGAAGGCGGTTGATTCGAACAACGGTGCATGGAGTGGTGACGTCGCGGACATGTACGCGCACATGTGGCAGGTTGAGATCCAGAAACGTCAATGCATCTGCCGCTGGCTGTCAGCGGGGCTTGAAAGGCCGGTGATCTCTCGCTGGATGCTGCGAGCAGGCCGCGCCATGCCCATGCTCGCGCAACGGCTCGTGCGCGAGGTGGTGCGCACGTGACATCGATTGCCGTCGGTTCACACACGTCGAAACGATCAGCCCGATCGCAGACACTGTGCGTTGAACTTCTTTCGCTGGGCACTGCGGTCCCCGAGATCTGCTGGCGCCAGGATGAGCTCGCCCTTCAACTGGCCGCGCTTTGGAGATTGGATGGCGCGGCGCTTGAGAAATGGCGACGCATTGTCGCGGGCAGCGGGATAGATCGCCGACACGGCGTGTTGCAACCTGAAATGGCCTTGGCCATGACTACGGCGCAGCGGATGCGGGCGTACGAGCAGTTCGCACCGCCGTTGGCGGAACGCGCCGCCCGCCGCGCCATGGCCGCGGCCGGCGTGCAGCCCGGCGAGATCACTGACGTTGTCGTCGTGTCATGCACGGGATTTGCCGCGCCGGGACTTGACGTGTCGTTGATCGACCGCCTTGGACTGGATGCCGCGACGCGACGAACGACGGTGGGTTTCATGGGGTGCTTCGGCGCAATCAATGGATTGCGTGTCGCCCGTGGCTTGTGCGCCTCCGATCCTGGTGCGGTCGTCCTGCTGGTATGCGCCGAACTGTGCTCACTGCATGTTCGAAGTGATCGTGATCCGCAGAACTTGGTGGCGTGTGCCCTCTTCGCCGATGGCGCGGCAGCGGCGGTGCTGGCGGGGGACAGGACAAGACATCTTTCGCGTCGCGGGATGAATACGCTTCGAATTCCGTCACAACCGGCATCGGACGTGATCGGCGTCGTTGGTTCAGGCACGTCACGGCTGCTGCGCGAAGGTCGCGATTGGATGACCTGGCGCATCACCGATATGGGATTCGCCATGACGCTGACTCGCGAAGTGCCTGCCGCGCTGCGCAGTTGCATTGCTGAATTCATCGATGAAGGGCGCAATCGGTCGGCTCAGCGTGACGAAACAGTCATCGTTCATCCAGGCGGGCCGGGCGTGCTCGACGCAGTCGATTCGGGGCTGAATTTGCGCGGCGGTCGCGGACTGGACTGTTCGCGTCACGTTCTGCGGAAGTTCGGAAACATGTCCTCAGCCACGGTGTTGTTTGTGCTCGAGCACGCGCTGAATCAGGGCTGTCTGCCGCCGTACAGGCTGCTTGCGTTTGGACCTGGGCTGACGATCGAGGGCCTGGAGATTCGAGCTGCCGAGCCCGCAATCGCCTGAATCCCCCGACAATC
>CAZCGB010000084.1:0-8910 GCA_964498045.1 uncultured Isosphaeraceae bacterium | reverse complement strand
CGACCCAGACCGCGCAGCCGAGCATCACCGCGAGAATCCACAGTCCCATCAATCCGGAATTGCGGCCGGGTTCGGGGTAGTTGATGCGATCGCAGGCGACGATGGCGCAGGCGATCACGCCGACGAAGCCGGCGACGGCTAGACGAACCAGCATGATCCAGCGATTCGCGCCGGGCACGAGGAGAAATCCGAACGCCAGCGCGACGCCAAAGCCCGCCATCAGCCATGTCGCTTTTTCCAGCGTCGCATTGCCAGACGCGGTCGCAGGCACGTTTCTCCCGCCAAGCCAGCGAATGAGCGTGTACAGAGCGAGCCAGTACAGTTCCGGGCCGAGAATGATTGGAAGCATGCGCGGCATGACAAGGATACGAACGAAGACCTGCTTGCCGGATTGTTGCGGAGATCATGCCCCCGACGCAAGTCGGGAAGAAGGTCAGCAAGCGACCTGGGGGATTGAACTCGCGCTTGCGCCAGATGCGGTACGCTCTCCGCCGATGCATCCGACGGTGATCATCCTCGTTGTGCTTGAATCGCTGCTGCGACTGACGATGGTCGGCGTGGTCCTGCTTCGACGCAGGCCATCAAGCCAGACGCTCGCGTGGATTCTCATCGTCGTCAGCCTGCCGCTGGTGGGCACGGCGTTGTACCTCATGCTCGGCGAGATCAAACTCGGCTCGGGGAGGATCAGGCGACATCGGGAGATCGTCGATCGGATTCAGGCCTCGCCGCCGTTTGTCGCCGCAGATCACAGCGCCTTGCGACCAGACCTGCCGCTGAAATTCCGGCAAATCGCCACGCTTGGCGAAGCGGTCAGCGAGGTCGATGCGCTTGGTGGGAACTCGCTGCGGCTTCTAGGCGACCCGGACATCTGGATTGACTCGCTTGAAGGCGATATCGAGAGCGCTGAGTTTCACTGTCATCTGCTGTTCTACATCTACCTCCCTGACCACACCGGGCGGCGCGTGGCGGAAGCCTTGATGCGCGCCGTCAAACGTGGCGTGGATTGCCGCCTGCTGGTCGATGGCGTCGGCTCCAAGCTTTTCCTTCGATCGGAGCTGCGAAAGGAACTTGCGGCGGCCGGCGTACGCGTGGTGCCCGCGCTGCCAGTCAATCCGTTCCGCATGCTGTTGTATCGCATCGATCTGCGCAACCACCGGAAAATCGTCGTGATCGACGGCTGCATCGGGTACACCGGCAGCTATAACCTCGCCGACCCGTCTTTCGCTCCCAAGGCGAAGTACGCGCCGTGGGTGGATTGCATGGTGCGCGTGCAAGGGCCGGTCGTTTGGGATCTGCAGATGCTCTTCGTCGAGGACTGGTATCTCGACACCGACGAGTCGCTCGAGGATCTGCTCAACATTCAGCCGCTGGCGGTGCCTGACGGCGTGCCCGCGCAAGTCATCGGCACCGGGCCGAACTCATTCAACGAGGGGCTGCGCCAGCTTCTGCAGGAAGCGATGCACACGGCACGCGAGGAGCTGATCCTCACCACTCCCTACTTCGTGCCCGACGATGCGATGATCAGCGCGGTCAGCGCCGCGGCGCGGCGGGGCGTCGACACCACGCTCGTGCTGCCTGCTCGGAACGATTCACCGTTGGTCGCGGCGGCATCCCGCTCGCATTACCAGTACCTGCTCGATTCGGGCGTGCATATCCACGAGTATCGCAAGGGCCTGCTGCACGCCAAGACGATCTCCGTCGATCGCCGGCTCGCCGTGGTATCAACGGCCAACCTTGATCGGCGGAGTTTTGAGCTCAACTTCGAAGTCAGTCTCGTGGTGTATGACGGCGATTTCGCCAGCCAGCTGCGATTCCTCCAGAAGACCTATCTTGCCGACAGCTGCGAAGTCGTGGCTGCGGACTGGCGGAAGCGCGGAATTCCACGCAGGCTTTGCCACAGCGCCGCCAGTCTGATGAGCCCGTTGCTCTAGTATCGAAGGAACGAAGCAAGGTATGCTGGTAAACGGGTCGGCACGACGATTGTCGGCTGCAACGCCCTGCAGCGGAGCGTACGGATGACCGAATCGAACAGAAAGAACAACCTTGCGCGCGACGTCAACGACGCCGATGCGCTCAACGACGAGTGCCGGCGACAGTTCGCCGCGCTGGTTGAGGCGGCGGGCATCAAGCGATTCTCAGCTTCATTGTCGCTCTCCACGCGGCAGGTGAATCGCATGCTCTCCAACGCGCAGCCGAATCCCATCGAGCGGTTGATCCGGTGCCTCCAGGCGGTGGAACCCGACATGGGCGACCGCGTGCTGGACTACGTCTGCCAGGAGATGGGCGGGCACTTTGTGCGTCAGGAAGGCATCAACGATGCGGCGGTGAACGCGGTGAAGGAATGCGCCGAGGCCATCGCGGCCATCAGCGACGGGCAGATCAACGCGATGGATGTGAAGGACATCCGCGAAGCCATCAGCGCCTTGTCATCGCTCATCCTCGCTCTGCGCGAAGGACGCGATTCCAGAACATGAAGCCACGTCGAACGAGTGATGAGGTGATGTGACGCGGCGACGCGCGCACAAATCCTTCTCACTTCGTCAATTCCCCACTCCATCAATCGTTTCGCCATCCGCTCTCTGCAACCGCCTTAGCGGGGGCAGCCACCACGCCGTGGCGATGACCACGAGAATCGTTCCGATCCCGCCGCTGACGACGCTCGCCACGGGTCCGAAGAGTTGCGCGACCAACCCGCTCTCGAAGCCGCCGACCTCGTTCGAGCACTCGATGAACACGCTGTTGACCGCGCCAACCCTGCCTCGCAGATGATTCGGCGTGCGCGCGATGACCAGCACGTGCCGGATCACCACGCTGATGTTATCCACCGCCCCCAGCGCCGCAAGCATGGCGATCGAAAACCAGAAGTTCGTTGACACGCCGAAGATGATTGTGCACAGCCCGAACGCCGCGACGCTCCAGAGCAGAGTCGGCCCGGCCCGGGTGAACGGCGGCCGTCGCGCCAGAGCGATCGCCATGAGCAGCGCCCCGACATACGGTGCCGCCTTGAGCGCGCCAAGCCCGATGGGCCCGACGTGCAGAATGTCCTTGGCATACACGGGCAAGAGCGCCGTCGCGCCGCCGAGCAACACCGCGAAGAGATCGAGCGCGATCGCGCCCAGCACGGTCTTTTCTCGCCACATGTGCCGCACGCCCTCGAAGATGCCCGGCAGCAGCACTGACGGCCTCACCAGTTGCCACGCCGACGCCACGCTCTCGCGCGGCTCATCCACGGCGAAGGGCCGGATGAACATCGCCGTGACACCGAACCACATGCATGAGGCCGCAGCGATCGCATACACAATCCATGAAAGGTTCAACCACGCGATCAGCGCGCCCGCGGCGACCGGGCCCAGCGTCGCCGCCAGTTGGAACACGCCGCTGTTCCAGGTGATCGCGTTGTGGAACACCGGCCCCACCGCGCCTTCGCGGAACAACTGCGGCAGCAGGCTGGACCGGCTGGGCCCGTTGAACACTCGCGCGCAGCCGGTGAGCGCGATGAGAAGGTACATCACCCACAATCCCATTCGACCGTCGCCAAAGATGCCCCGGCTCCATGCGATCGAACCAAGCGCCAGCAGGCCGCCGGTGAAAGCGAAGCCGAATTGTGTGAGCACCAGCACGCGCCGGCGATCGACCAGATCGACGATGCGGCCGGCGGGCAGCGCGAGCAGGACTGTGGGCAACGCGCGGGCGAGGCCGATCACGCCCAACGCGAGCGGATCGTGCGTGCGCTCATAGACCTCCCACGCCAGCGCGGTGGCCTGCATCTGCAGGCCCATCGAAGCGGGCAGCCAGCCGCCGATGAACAAACGGTAATTGCGCTCGCGCAGCGCGGCGAAGGTGTCGTGGGCCATGTGCGGATGATTGTGTCAGATTCGCGGCAAGTTGAGATAGGCTATGCGCATGCCCAACCACAAGAATTGTCGCCATCGGATCACGCAAAGGCGCGAACTTGTTGTTTTCAATTTCATGTTGCTCTGGTGTTCCATCGCGCCGGCCCAATCGACGACGCGGCCGGCGTACAGCGAACATCCCGCCGCGAACGATTGGGCCGCAACGGGTTGGGACTGCACGCTGTTCGCCGTCGCGGACGTCGATCACGACGGCCTGGGCGACCTGCTCACGATCAACGGCAACCACGACCTGTGCGTGGCGTTCAACGTGCACAACTGGAAGGCTGCGCCGTGGGAAGTGCTCGCGAGCGAGATTCCCGCGGACGCGACGGGGTTGTTCAACAAGAACGGCCACGGCTCGGAGATCGTCGTCGTGATGCCTGATCACGTGTTGGTGTTGAGCGATCATCGCGAAGGGCGGCTGCAGAAGCGCGAGCGAATCGACTCCGCCGCACCCACCGCTCCCGCCACGCAACAATCGTCGTTGGTGATTGACCCTCCGCCGTTTGAACCCAACGCGGCGCTGTTCGCGAGTGTCTCCGGCGACATCAACGGCGACGGCGTCATCGATTCCCTCGGCGTCTTCACCGCCGCCAAACCCCACAACCACAATGTCGTGCGCGTCGCGCTCTCGCCCAATCCGAAGTCCAGTGACCAGGATTCTGACGGGCTGACCGACGATGAAGAGGATCAGATCGGCAGCAATCCGCTCGACAACGACAGCGATGACGACGGCCTGCTCGACGGCTGGGAAGTGCACGGCCTGCCGCGCGGCATTGCCATGCCGGAAGGCCCGCCGAACGGCTCGTCGCTGAATCCGCTGCATCAGGACGTGATCCTCGCAGTGTCGCGCTACGAGCAGCTCAAGGCGGACGATGTCGAGAAACAGGTTCGTCGCGCCGCGAAACTCTACGCCGACCTGCCCAACGTCAATGTCGATGGCACGACCGGCATCGTCGTGCACTTCCGGTTCAATCCCGCTGTGCCCGCCGACAAACAGCACAACGGCTCATGGGGCGAAGTCGGCAACGAGCAACTGGCGGCCAACGAACGCGGCTTCATGCACTGGATGCAGATCACGCCGGGCGGCGGCGGGCAGGCTCAGCAGACCGGCGACATGGGCGGCTCGGGCAACAACTGGGCCGCCTTCGCGCATGAGTTCGGCCATCAACTCTCCCTCTCTCACGAAGGCGATTCCGCCCCGGCGTGGTGCCCGCTCTATCCGTCGCTCATGAATTACGCCTTCAGTTACTCGCTGGGCGGCGACGGCGACGCCATCAAGTTCTCCGACGGCCGCTTCGCCAGCGTTTCGCTCGATGAAGCGCACCTGATTGAGCGACTGCCGTTCCCCTACGAGTGGCTGAAGTACCTTGAAGCCGGGCCGTTCCGCTTCACACTGAAAGCCGACGGGCCGAACTCCACGCTCGTCGACTGGAACCAGAACGGCCAGTTTGATGAAGCCGAAGTGAGCGCCGACATCAACTACGGCGGTTCGACCAACGGCGGAATCCGGCGCAATCACGATCTCATCGGCGCGCAACCTGTGCTCGCTTACGTCGGCGAGAAGTGCTACCTCATCACGATCGATCAATCGATGGCGGCGATCTCCATCAAGAACTATCAAGGCGAAGAGAAATGGTCCGATCGCCGACCGATTCCATCGTCGGCCGCCGACAGCGAGCCGGTGGTGCTGGGGCTGGATGATCACGGCCTGGTGTTCTTTCGCCGCAACGACGGTTGGCGCGTCAGCCGCTTCACCGCCGACGTCATCGCCGATCCGATACACCTGCCCGAGCTGCCGCACTGCCAGTTGAGCGTCGGGCGCGTCAACGGTCGGATACTTTTGGTGAGCCGCTTCGATGACGACCATCTCGAAGCGCGATGGCTCGATTGGAATGAGAAACCAGTTGTTACCGCGCCTTGGACGCTGGAATTGAAATCGCAGACGCCGGTGGCGATGGCGCAACATCCGACCGACAAGCGGCTGGCAATTGTGACATCGGCGCCCAACGCGCGCGGGGCGCAGATGTGCATGCGGCTCACATGGTTTCTGCCGCCGCAATCCGACAAGAGCGATCGGCTCATCCAACAGGACACCATCTGGACGCGCGGCGAGAACAGCGGCAACAACTGCACCACGCGCCCGGTCATTTCCATCACCGACGACGGGCAACTGTTCATCTTCCACACCGGCTGGCCCGACGGGAATGGACAGTTGACCGGCTACCGCACGCGGCAGATCGGCAACAAGACGCTCGATGAGGGCTGGCTCACCAGCATGATGTACGACATCTGGACGCGCACGCGCGTCGGCGTCGCCTTCGCGAATGGAGAGCAGGGCGCGATCTACGCCTACCGCTGGGATTCCGGCGAGTACGGCGAGACGCACGTCAACCATCTGCAGACCGCGCACAACGGCCTGGGCATCGACACGCAACCCATGCGCGATCACGATGATGTGTCGAAGATCACCAAATGGGGCATACGGCATTCGATCCTGAACATCCGGCGCGATTGATCAAAGCCCAAGGACTCTTTCCCTGGGACCAACCCGCGACAGGCGCGGCACCGGCGTTCGGTCCCACGGACGGGAGTCCATGGGCTTTGGTGGTCAAACGGGGCGCGCCTCACGGCCGCTCGCCGATGTCCACGATCGCGCATGCCAGGATCGGCGCGAAACCCAACGCTTCCGCGCGGGCGATGAGTTCATCCGACTCCGCGCCGGGATTCAGCCAGACTTCCTTCACGTCGCCGCGAACCGCCAACTCCTCGATCGCCTGCAAGCCGATCTTCGGCGGCAGATAGAACAACGCACGGTCGATCGGCCCAGGTACGTCGGCGATCGAACGCCAGCATTTCAATCCCTCGACCACTTCCGTACGCGGGTTCACCGGCAGCACCACGAAGCCCTGCCGCTGATAGGCCCGGACCGCCTTGTTGCCGAACTTCGCGCGATTCGTGGACGCGCCGATGATCATGACTCTCACACGACCGCTCCCATTGTGGAACGGGAAGCAATCGGCGCAATCTCATCGCCCACGCGGATCACGCCTTCTGTCAGGATCTGGGCCCGCAGTCCGCCGCGATTCTCCAGACCCGCCTTCACGCCCTTGTGCGTGCGCGATTCAAGGTAGTCGCAAGGATGGCAGAGCTTGATGCCCTTCATCTTCACACTGCCGACGACGAATTCCGTGTTCAACAGGTCGTTCAGTGCGATGCCGCGCGTGAGGATGTTGCGGCGTGACTCGGCGGGCGAAACGGTCAAACCATGCTCCCGTGAAAGGCCCTCCAGCGCCTCGTTCTCGATCAGCGTGACCTCCTGCGATGGATGCAGCTCCTTGCCCGGCTTGTTGAATGTGCCGGCGATGTTGAAATACCGGTCGCCTTCAAGCCCGCGGCCGGGATGCGCCCGGATGAAGTCGACAGATTGCAGTTCGCCTTCAGCATTTGGTGTGACATGAATCGCCAGGACGCTGCCTGCGGTGTTATGCATGCCCGATGATAGCGACGAGTGATGCGCCACAGTGGATTCAATCGGGCAATGATTGGTCGAAGGGGCCAAATCCAGATCGCGATTTCACGCGCAGGATTCTGACCTCCCAGATCCACTTCCCATCAATGCCTGCTGCGGGTCCAGGTCAGCATCTCCAAAGCGCTCCGGGCGGGATTCGAACACGCGACCTGCCGCTTAGAAGGCGGCTGCTCTATCCAGGCTGAGCTACCGGAGCGTCAACCGCGGAAGTGTAGCCGAGACGCTTCAGCGGTCGCGCTTGCCGCTGCCGCCCCCGCTGCCGCTTCGATCGTCTCCCCTGCCCCGTTCCCACTGGCCGTCTTTTGATTTGAACAGCCAGCCCTTGGGCAGTTGCTGTCTGATCTCCTTCGCCGCGTCCAAGGCGATGTCGGTCGCGTTGACTTTGTCGATGCGCCCCGCGACCTCGTCGTACATGGCCCGGCGCTCGCGGTTCTCGGCCTCGATGAGCGATCGCACATCCTTGTCGATGTCGCGCTGCGTCGCTTCGAGCCAGCCATCCCAGGTTTCGCCCAGCACCCCGTCGGCCTTCAAACGGGCGATGCGGTCGGCACGCTTCTGATCGCGCTTCTGAATCCAGCGGCCTTCGCTGATCTTCAAGTACTCATCCGCGCCAGCAGCCTCGAACTTGCGCCCAGCGTTACGTTCTCCGACGACCGACTCCGGCACGCGCTTGCCCGCATCGGCGCGATCTTCCGACACCAGCCGGTACAACGACTGACGATCGCGGTTCTCGTCATCCACAAGATCGCGGTTGTCCTTTGACAGCAGGCGGCGATCGAGCGCCTCGACGAGTCCCTGCCACGTCTCGCCGATGATGTTCTTGTCCTTGAGCGCGTCCAGCCGCTCCAGGCGCTGCTCGAAGCGGTCGCGCAGCTGCTCGCGCTCAGGCGAGAGCGGTTTCTCGCGCTCGTGCGGCTTCTCCACTGATTTCGCCCCTGGAGCGAGTTCTTGGCCTACCACGGCGCTCGAAGCTGTCAACGCGGCTGAGAGCGCCACAACGACGGTGATTGCTGAATCGGTAAGGATGCGTCGCAGCATGCTCGTCATGAGGTCCCTCCTTTCGTCGTCAAGATCGACCGTCGATCGTCAGCGACGGAGCCCTCTTCCATCTCAGACACTGATTCGCCGACGTCCTTCCCCCGATTGTGGCGATGATTTCATTACGGAGACCATGGAAGACACAGCGAGGGGGTAGCAATCGCGTCTGCCGTCTGATTTGCCCGCACAGTCAGCACATCTCCCCTGTCTCGCCTCTGCGACCTCTGTGTCCTCTGTGGTCGTTGCCACATCGGGACGACGGGCTCACGCCCGCTTGCCCTTGAACATCTTGAACAGCCGCGTCACCGGGTCATAAAACTCGTCCACCACGCGCTCCTTGAGCGGGATGATGGCGTTGTCGGTGATGTGGATGTGCTCGGGGCAGACCTCGGTGCAGCACTTGGTGATGTTGCAGTAGCCGATGCCCAGCTCTTCTTTTAGCTGCTC
>CAZCGB010000083.1:0-8980 GCA_964498045.1 uncultured Isosphaeraceae bacterium | reverse complement strand
CAGCCTCCTCTCACGCAAGAAGAAGTCCGCCTGCACGCATCCGACGACGCTGCTGCTCTCGGTGCACAAGGGGGCCTCATCGTTCATGTCCAATGACTTCGGCCCCGCCATCGCCCGGGCGTTTCCCGGCATGAGGCACATGGAGATGGGGCAGGAAATCGTCAATGGCAAGACTGTCGAGGAGCTTCCGCTTCCGCCGACGGGCGTTGTGGCGTCGCGGGTGTATCCATATCTGTACGAGACGGCGATCGAGGAGCCGGTTCCCGCGGCCGGCCGCTTCGCAGACAAGAAGCTGATCATGCTGCGTAGAGATCCGCGCGATGTCGCGGTGAGCCTGTATTACTCGATCCGGTTCAGCCACACGTCGAAGACGCGCGACCCCGAAGCGTTTGTCGACAAGCGGGCGGCCCTGGAGAACCTCGACGTCGTCGACGGCATTCTGCAGCACACGTCCAAGACGGCCATCAATCAGTTCCTCGCGACCTTTCGCTTCGTCGAGAAGTACCCGCACACATGCTTGACGACCTATGAGTCCCTGACGACGGACTTCCGAGCCTGGCGCGGCCAGATCGAGCGATCGATGCAGTGGACTCCCGAACAGGCGAACGCGATTTTCGCCGGCATGGACAAGTCGATTGAGCCTCCAGCGAAGGAGGATCCATACAAGCACAAGCGCCGCGTGACGCCGGGCAATTGGCGCGAGGTGTTCGACGACCGTGTGCGCGAGTTGTTCGAGCGTCGCATCGGTCGCGAGCTCAAGATCGCGGGTTACACGTGGTGAGCGTGGCTGCGCGACCATCTCCGCATCCCGCGTCGGCGGCACATTCGTCCACGACTCGATCGACAAACGAGCAGAATCATCCGACTGCTGCGACGAAGGTCGCGGCTGTGAATGAGAATGTCGATGATTCGCGAAATACTCTCCTGCGCAGCGGGTTCAACTTCGGCCGCAACTGGGCCCGCTGGTGCGCGCGATGGTGCAAGCATGGGCTGATCGTGACCGCCCAGCACATTCGCCACCCGCTGCGGCGCAACCGCCTGCTGCGGCCGCGCATCGGGACATTGCGTCATCACAAGCCTCGCGCATTGCGCATTCCCAAGTCGTATGTCCAGACGCAATCGCCGGCGAACCCGCCGCGGATGTCCATCGTCACGCCCAGTTTCAACCAGGCGCATCTGATCGAACGCACGATTCGGAGCGTGCTTGATCAGGCATATCCGAACATCGAATACATCGTGCAGGATGGCGGCAGCCAGGATGGCACGAGCGATGTGCTCAAGCGTTTCGCCGACCGCCTGCACCACTGGGAGTCGACGCCCGACGCTGGTCAGACCGATGCCATCAACCGCGGATTTCGTCACGCCTCGGGCGAAATCATGGCGTATCTCAACTCCGATGACGTGCTGCTTCCCGGCGCGCTGAACGCGGTCGCGACGTACTTCGCCGATCATCCCGAGATCGACGCCGTGTACGGCCATCGCGTGCTGATTGACGAGCAGGATCGCGAAATCGGCCGCTGGATTCTGCCACGTCACGATGATGGCGTGCTGAGCTGGGCCGACTACATTCCGCAGGAGACGCTGTTCTGGCGTCGCAGCGCCTGGGAGAAGGCCGGAGGGAAATTCGATGAGTCATTCCACTTCGCGATGGATTGGGATTTTCTGCTGCGCTTGCGCGATGCCGGCGTGAAATTCTCGCGCATGCCGCGATTCCTCGGCGCGTTCCGCGTGCATGAGAAACAGAAGACCACCGCGTCGATCTCCGATGTGGGGGTGAAGGAGATGGCCCGCATCCGCAAGCGCTGCCTGGGCTACGTGCCCGAGCCGGCTGAAGTGCATGTGCAATGCTCGCGCTACCTGCTGCGGCATCTGGCGTGTCATGCGCTGTATCGCGCCCGAGTCGTACGGTATTAGCAGCGAGCGGCCATGCGCGACTCGGAAGAGACACTTGTTCACCATGTCGGCTGGCTCACGCACGAGCGCGGCGATGACGTCGGCCGCTATCTGCGCGAGGGCTGGTTCGAATTCGCCGAGCAGGCGATGTGGTGGTTGTACCTGCGGCCGGGCGACAACGTGGTCGATTGCGGCGCGCACGTCGGGCTGTTCACGCTGCTCGCCTCGCAGGCCGTCGGTGAATACGGCCGGGTGATTTCAATGGAGCCGAATCCCGCGACGGCGGCTCTGCTGCGGAAGAACGCCGAGGGCATTTCCGCGCGCAACGTCTCCATCGTCCAGGCGGCGGGCGCTTCCACGTCCGGCTCGATCACGTTGCATGCTGGCGAGGGCAGGAATTCCGCGTACAGCAGCAGCGTGGCGGATGTCGCCGACGCCGCCAGCGTTGATGTGCGCGCGGTGACGATTGATGAAGTCCTCCGCGAGCGCGGCATTGACTCCATCGCCATGCTGAAACTCGACGTCGAAGGCGCGGAACTCGACGCCTGGCGCGGCTGCGCGGAGTCGATCAAATGCAATCGCATCGCGCTCGCGATGGTCGAGTTCACCGAAGCCAATCAGCAGGCGGCCGGCTTGACCACCGTCGATCTCATCGACGCATGGGATGACGACGGCTACCGATTCCATCGATTCGACACCCAGACCCTTCAATTGGAGGCGGCTGAAGTGGGTGGGGCGATCGAGTACGAGAACCTGTTCGCGGCGAAGGACATTGAACCGATCAACCGCCGGCTGCGCGAAGCGTCAGCCCAGCGGCAGCGCATGGCGCGGGAAATCCTCTCGCGCGGTCAGGCTGCGCATGATCTGATGAAGCGCGGCTGCGATGTCGAGCACTACCAGCAACTGCTCGCGGAACTGCAGCAACGGTTGGATGAGTCCCTCAAGCGCGGCAGCGATCTGGCGCATCAACTCGCCGACACGCGCGAGCGGCTGCACACGTACGCCGCGTACATCGACCGTGTGCTGAATTCCCGTGCCGGCCGAACCGCCCGCGCGCTGCGCCTGGCGAACCTGCCGGGATGGATCGACATGCTCCGCCGCGATCTGGCGTCGTTTGAATCCGCCGTCACACCCGGGCGGGTGCGTGCGCCCGACAGTACGCGATGATCGTGTTCGCCACGTGATCGAGTTGCTGCGTGGTCAGTTCCGGATAGATCGGCAGCGCGATCGTCTCATGGCACGCGCTTTCGGTTTCGGGGAAATCGCCCTTGCCGTGGCCGAGGTTCTGAAAGCATTCCTGCAGATGCAGCGGCACGGGATAGTAGATCTCCGTGCCGATCTTCTGCTCGGTGAGATGCGTGCGCAAGGCGTCGCGCAGTTCGGCGGGCACGCGGATCACGTACTGGTTGTAGATGTGCCAGCTCTTCCCCGAAGCGGGATGCGGCGTGCGAAGCGGCAAGGACGAATCCGCATTCATCGGCGATTCGGACGTCAGCGCGCCGGCGTTCTTGAACGCGCGATCATAATGGGCGGCGTTGCGCTGGCGCGCGGCGGTCCATTGATCGAGATGCTTCAGCTTGACGTTGAGCACCGCCGCCTGGAGTGAATCGAGGCGTGAATTCACGCCCACCCATTTGTGGTAGTACTTCGGCTTCATGCCGTGGACGCGGAGTTGGTTGAGCCGGTCAGCGAGGTTCTGGTCGTTGGTGGTGAGGATGCCGCCATCGCCGAATGCGCCGAGGTTCTTGGAAGGGAAGAACGAGAAGCAGCCGATGGAGCCGCGCGTGCCGACGCGTGCGCCGGTCAAGTCCCTGGTGCCAATGGCCTGGGCAGCGTCCTCGATGACGGGCACGCCGAACTCGCGGCCGATTTCGAGCATGGCGTTCATGTCCGCCGCCTGCCCAAACAGATGCACGGGCATGATGGCCTTCAATCGCTTGCACTTTTTCGCGATGCTGCGCACCGATTCGGGATCGACGTTGTAGGTGACGGGATCGATCTCGGCGAAGACGGGTTTCGCGCCCGCTCGCGTGATGTAGCCGCCGGTGGCGAAGAACGTGAACGACGGGCAGATGACTTCGTCGTGGGCGGTTCCATCGCCGCCCGCCATCCCTCCCGCTTCGCCGATGCCCAGGGCCATGAGCGCGAGCATGATGGCGTCGGAACCAGATGCGCAGCCGATGGCGAACTTGGAGCCAACGTAGCCGGCGATGCCGCATTCGAGTTCGCCCACCCACTTGCCGAGCACGAACATCTGGCTGTCGCAGACTTCATCGATCACCGCGCGGATCTCCTCGCGGATCGGGGCGTACTGCGCCTTGAGGTCAAGCAGCGGGACGGTGATGGGGCTGGGTTGTGACACGTGCGGCCTTTCGCTGGAGAAAACTGGCGGAAACTATAGCACCATCGAGCATGCCCACGCATCGCGGCGGTTGAATCACGTCTTCAATACCCATTGCTTCGCAGCCAAGCGCGATATCGCTCATTGATGTCGCTGACGAGCGCCGCTGGCAGCGTTTCCGCGTGATAGCCGACGCGTCCATCCATGATGTGCCTCTTGTGCATCAGGTTGGCGGGATTGAAATCGTCGTTGCTGGATTCATCGTGGCCGAGCGCGTCGATGGCCCGAAGCGTCTCGCCGAACGCGGCGGCGCCGGAGTCAATGCCCAGCGCGGCGGCGATCAGCTTCAACTCCGCGGCAGGATCGTTTCGCATGCGCTCGTAGACCATCTCAAACGCGCAGCGGCCGCGCCAGAATCCGTGTTGCCTGACGACGTTGTCAAGGAACGCGAACGTGCTCGCCTCATCGCTGATCCACTGGCGTTTCCACGCCGAGGCGGCGATGTCGCGCAGATCGCGCCGACTGGTCAGAGCGGTCTTCGCACGCCAAAGAAGCCCGTCGTCCGGCTCATGCACTTTGACGACGTGGAAGCGCGATGCGTTCGCCGGGTCGTAATGTTCGACCCAGGTGCCATACACGTCGTTCATTGACCGCGGCGGCAGCGCGAGCAGCAGCCGCGCCGCGTTGTACAGCCACGTGCTGCCCGAGCGCGGAATGCCGGCGCAGATGACGAGCGTCGGCGCCGGCGCGGTCGTCATTTGCGCAGCACGGGCGGCGATTTCAGCCGCTCGATCATCTTTCGTCCGAAACGCGATGGCCTGCTCCTTGAGTCGAATCGACGATGGAATCGTATCGCGCTTCGCATCGCCGCAAACCAGCCGACGATGGGGATCACGAAACGCCGTCGATCCAAGGTCCAGCGATGCACGACCCATTTCGCGCTCCAGCGCCACGAGGCCTCACCGAAGTGCTCGCGCATGAGGTAGCCGGCTTCGACCAAAGCCCGCAGCCGCCGAGCCGAGGTCTTGGTGGTTTCGTAGTGCCTGCTCGCCGCCAGCACATGATCGCAGAACGCGATTTCGTGCGAGCGGCCGATGCGCAGCCACCAGTCGTAGTCGAGGCAGATGTCGAGATGCTCGTTGAGCAGGCCGACGTCGCGCAGCACGCTCGCGCGGACGAAGACCGCAGGCTGGCAGATGGAGCATTTGCGGCGAAGGTCCTCGCGATGGAGATCGAACGTGGGATATTCGCGCATCGTGTCGCCGCGCTCATCCACCATCAGCGCGCGGCCGTACACCATCGCGGCATCGGGATGCTTCGCAAACATCTTCATCACGCGCGCCAGCGCGTCGGGAAGGTAATAGTCGTCGCTGTTCAGCCAGCCGACGATCCCGCCCTCGGCCGCTCGCAGCCCCTTGTTGACGGCATCGGATTGGCCGCGATCGCGTTCGCTTTTCCAGACGATGCGATCGCGGTAGCCGCGCAGGACCTCAAGCGTGCGGTCGGTCGAGCCTCCATCCAGCACGAGGTACTGCAGATTGGGATAACGCTGATCGAGGACGGAGTCGACGCACTGATTCAGGAATCGGGCGTGGTTGAACGACGGCGTGATGATCGTAATGCGGGGAGCGTCGTTCACGGCGCAGGCTCCAGCGCGAACGCGCCCGGCTTGCCAGCCTGCTCGCGCACGCGGAAGACGACCTGTTCGCCCGGCTCATGATCCAGAACCAGTCGCCAGTCATTCGCGATGGCCTGCTCGTACAGCCGCTTCTTCGAAAGCATGCTGGTGTACGGCTCCATGTCATAGGCGAGGCTGAACGGCAGGCCGACGTGATGGACGGTGGGCAGCACGTCGCCGGCGAAGACCACCGGTCCGCGCGCGTCATTGAAGCGCACCGCCTGCTGGCCCCACGTATGACCCGGCATGGGCCAGACGGTGATGCCCGGCAGAATCTCCGCCTCGCCATCGACTGGTCGCACGCGATCGGCGATGGGATCAAGGTGATCGCGAAGATACGTGCGGTTCATCGTGGACTTGTTCGCGAGGGCATCTTCCCATTCGCGTTGTTGCACGAACACGTCGCTGTTGGCGAAGGTCGGAACCACATTCCGGTTCGAATCAAACCGCGTCAGCCCGGCGGCATGATCAAAGTGCAGGTGCGTCACGATGACGTGTGCAATCTGCTCTGTTGATGTTCCCGCCTCACCCAGCGCATCGACGATGTCGCGGCGTTCGAGTTCATAGAAGCCACGCTCCTTGTCGGACCACTTCGAGCCGAAGCCGGTTTCGACGAGCACGTGCTCCGACGATTGATCGCCGACAGGCGGCTTCTTCAACAGCAGGCAATTCGTCTGAAGCGGAATGCGGTTGGATTCGTCAGCCGCGACGAGCCTGCTCCACATCGGCTTGGGTACGACGCCAAACATGCTTCCGCCATCGAGGCGCAGCCGCCCGGCGCGAAGGACGCGCCACTCATAGATGATCGGCGTACTGCTCGGCACGGCCATGACGGCAGTGAAACGCGGCGGAGTCAAATCGTCAACGCGCCGGTCGGCAAGCATCCACCTGCGACTCGCCGGTCTGGCGGAGTCTTGCACTTGGGAAACCGCGCGAAGTCAAGCCTATGATCAGTCATCGTTCGTGAGGTCCGCATGCGCGGCATCACACCATCACGCCGGCCGGGAAATCGCGCAGGCGGAAGCAAAGGACCCGATTGAAGAAACCCAGCGAGATCACGTTGCGGCTGTTCCGTGCTGCTGAACAGGGCAATGTCCATGTGGCCAGGATGCTGCTGGACAGCGGTGCCGACGTGGCGGGTCGCGGCAACAATGGCGAAAGCGTGCTGCACAGCGCCGCCGGGGAAGGCCAGATCGAGATGCTGAACTACCTGCTGCCGCTGGTGGGCGAGGTGGATGTGCGCGATGGCGCCGGCGGCACGCCGCTGCACTGGGCCGCGCGGCATCACAAGACCGAGATGGCGCGGCTGCTGATCGAACTCGGGGCTGACCCCAAGGCGGTCGATCGCCAGGAACGCACGCCATTGCATGGCACGGTGACGACCGGGGCGAACGGCGGCTCGACGACCTCTGAAGCGCCCGCAGCCAATTCCAAGAAGCCGACAGGCACGGCCCGCGCGGGTCGTCCGTCGTCATCGACGATCGAGGTGCGCGATGATTGCCTGATCGCGCAATTGCTCATCGAGCATGGCGCCAGCGTCAGTGCGAAGGATGGCGAAGGCCAGACCGCTCTGCATGCCGCCGCTCGCGATGGTCAGGTGGAGATGGCCAAGGTCCTGCTCGACGCAAAGGCCAAGGTCGACGCAAAGGATGCGGCGGGCGAGACTCCGCTGCACCTGGCGGCCGAGGGCGGACACAAGGAAATGATCCGGATGCTGGTGGAAGCCGGTGCGGCGATCAACGGCGTCGATTCCGCCGGCCGCACGCCTTTGCATCGGCACGTAGGCGCGCGGCAGCGTCGCAAGGAAATCGTCGATCTGCTTGTGGCCAGCGGCGCGAACGTCAACGCCGCCGACAAGAAGGGCCGCACGATCCTGCATGAAGCGGCCCAGCGCAACCCGCGCGATCCGCTGGCGGAAATCCTGCGTCGTCACGGCGCGAAGGACTGACGCACAGGGCATAGGGAACAGTCACACCGGGGCTTTGACCATCGGAATCGCGTGTTCTGCGCGCCGGGCGTGAACTGCGCCTGCGATCCTCACCAGCCTTTGCTTCGGGTTCGTCCGCGTCCGCGCTGGCCGAACGCCTGCTTCGAGGGGCTGGGCGTCGGTTGGCTGGCGTTGGATTGGCCTCCGCCATGCGCACCGGTTTTCGCCGCGTGCGTTCCGCCAGTGGAGTTTCTGCGGGTGGCGTGATGCTTGCCGCCGGTCTTCGATCCGCCTTGGCCGCCGTGGTTTCTGGCGCGTGAGGCGTGGCCTGCGTCGCCTTTTGTCTCGTGTGTGGACGAACGCGTCGAGTGGCCCCCGACGAGGTGACGCCGCGCGCGCGGATCAGCGCGCTCGTGGTGTCCGTCGGCATGCGCGACGAGAGGGGCCTCCATCGCGTGGGCCGGGACATCCCGCAGGACTTCGATGTTGGCTCGCGTCAGGCGTTCGATGGCCTTGAAGTCGCCGCGCTCCTCGTGATCGCAGAATGACACCGCGCTGCCCGAAGCGCCCGCGCGGGCCGTGCGGCCGATGCGGTGCACATAGGTTTCGGGAACATCGGGCATGTCGAAGTTGATGACGTGGGTGATCTCATCGACGTCGATGCCGCGCGACGCGATGTCGGTCGCCACCAGCACCGGAGGCTTGCTGGACTTGAAGCTCGCCAGGGCGCGGGTGCGCGCGTTCTGGCTCTTGTTGCCGTGGATGGCTTCGGCCTTGATCCCAGCCTGCATCAGGTGCCGCACGACTTTGTCGGCCCCGCGCTTGGTGCGTGTGAACACCAGCGTGCGGTCCATCGGCCCGCCCTTGTGGCCGGTCTTGAGCAGGTGGATGAGCAGCGCGGGCTTGGATTGCCGCGGCACGAAATACACGCTCTGCGCGATGGATTCGACCGTTGACGAAACCGGATTCACCTGCACGCTCACGGGCTTGTGCAGGATGGAGTCGGCGAGCGCGCGGATGTCATCGGGCATCGTCGCCGAGAACAGCAGCGTCTGACGCCCGCCGTTTCCGGATGCCGGAATCTGCTTGACGATGCGGCGGATGTCGGGGATGAACCCCATGTCGAGCATGCGGTCGGCTT
>CAZCGB010000082.1:0-8998 GCA_964498045.1 uncultured Isosphaeraceae bacterium | reverse complement strand
CGAACAGTATGGGGCGTGCCGGGGAATCAGGCGAATCGCTGATGGATGGAAGGACGCGGGCTCAAGCGCAGCCGAACGGGCTGTCACCCAAGCCTCAAGCCTCAAGCGTTTTGTCGCGGCATGCCGTTCGCTCTTGGTGGGATGTACTCGTGCAAAGGACAGGAGGTCCACGCATGTTCCGCGACAGGCACTTGCTCGATCGGCAGAAATTGCGCGTTCTGGTCATGGCGGCTCTTGCGCTGAGCGCATCCATCGCGCCTTTGGCGCGGGCCACCTCGATTCAGGATCTGGTTCGCATCAAGGGTCAGGAGCGCAACGTGCTGACCGGCCTGGGTATTGTTGTCGCGCTGCCGGGGACGGGGGACAAGTCGAAAGACTCGTTTGCCGCCGCCCGGCCGTACGCGATGCTGCTGAAGAACATGGGCGATCCATTGGGCAGCCTCGACGACCTCGCCAAGGCGGACGCATATGCGATCGTCGAAGTCAGCATGGAGATTCCCCCGGCAGGCGTGCGCGAGGGCGATCGCCTTGATGTGCATGTGTCGGCTCTGTTCAACGCAAAGAGCCTGGCGGGCGGACGATTGGTGGTTTCGCCGTTGCGCATTCCAAGGCCTGACGCACCTGATCTTGCGCCCTTGGCGTTTGCCGATGGGCCGATCGTGATCGAAGGCGCGAACCTCCGTTTCGGCGTCGTGCGCGGCGGCGGGCAGATGCTCGCCGACATCCGCACCAACCCGGTCACGAATGCAGGCACGATGTCGCTGGTGCTCAAGGATCAGTACGCGGGATACCCGGTCGCGACGACGATCGCCAACGCCATCAACGACGAGTTCGGGCTCGACGGACGTGGCGATCTTGCCGTCGTCGAAGACGCCAAGAACGTGCGCATCCTGCTGCCACCGGCTGATCGCGCGTCCCCGGCGCAGTTCATCGCGACGCTGATGACGATCCCCATCGACCCGAGCCTGATTCAGACGGAGGCGCGCATCGTAATCAACGAGAAGGCCGGCATCATCCTCGTCACCGGCAACGTGGAGATCGGTCCGGTGGGCATCACGCATCGCGGCATGACGATCACGAGCATCACGCCCGAGCCCGTGCCCTCGGCGATCAATCCGGTGATTTCGACGACGCAGTGGACCGGCATCGACACGACCGACAGATTGAGCAGGAACTCGACGCGGCTAGTGGACCTGCTCGACGCATTCAAGCAGTTGAACGTGCCCGTGAACGATCAAATCGCGATTGTGTACGAACTGCGCAAGACCGGGGCGCTGCACGCGGAGATTGTCACACAATGAGCGGCGCACTTTCGGCAATTAATGGCGCGCGTTCAATCGATGCGACGCTCGCGCGCGCGGGAGCCCGCAACGAATCCTCGTTCGCGTCGCTGCTCAACGCGGCCAGCGCTGATGCGATGCCACCGAGCCTCATGCACGGCGAACGATCCTTCCCGTTGGAACTCGGCGAGAAGTTCTCGCCTGTCCGATTGCCCGGGAGCGAACCGATCGCTATCAGACGCGATTCATCGAAGGATGTCATTTCGTTGCGAGGCGAACAGCGACTGGATGAGGCGAAACTGCGCGAATCAGCGAAGAAACTGGTGGCGTCCGCGCTGCTCACGCCACTGCTTGAGGAGATGGGAGAGTCTTCCTTCCGGCCGACGACAGGCCCGTTCGCGAAAAACGTCGTGGAGAAACGCTTCAGCCCGATTCTGCACCAGCACATGGCTGACCGCATGATGCAATCGGGCGGCCGCGCATCGGCGCTGGTCGACGCTGTCATCCGGCGTATGGGCGGCGGGAAGGTGGAGGTGACCGCATGAGCGGCAGAGACTCGAACTCAACACCCGCGAAAGTCGTTCCGCCTTCGACGCCAGCGGAGCAGGTGGACATGATGGAACGCCTGCTTCGCGCGCAGCTTGAGGGCTGGCGTCGCGCGGTCGTGGCGACGGAGCGGCAGCGCGAGGCCCTGCGCACCGCTGACGCACCGGCGCTGGAGCGTATCGGCCTGGAGCAGCAGCACATCGCCAAGACGCTGGGCACGCTGGATCAGCAGCGCGAGCGTCTGGCTCTGGCCATGCAGAAGCGCATCGCGCCGAAGGCGGCTAACCTCCTTCCGCTGACAAACCTGCTTGCGGCCGCATGCGTGGATGACGCGCAGCGCGAGCGGCTGGCGGCGATCGCTGCGGAGCTGCGAAGCACGATCGAGACGGCGAAGCGGCGCAGTTCCATCGTGCGCGACGCGGCGGAGACGTTGAACAAGCACATCGCGGGCATTCAACAGATGGTGCACAGCGTCATGAGTCGAGCGCGGGTGTATGGCCGGCGCGGCAGGCTTGCGATGGGCAGCGCGACTCCTGCTGCAGTCGACATCAAGTCGTAGGAGCGGTCAGCGGTCAAGAAGCAGGATTTTCGTGCATACGAGTTCCCAATGCTGGTTCGGCGAAACACATGAGTCTCAACTCCGCGTTACAGATCGGTCGCTCCGCCATGGTCGCGGCACAGGCGGGCATGTCGGTCGCCGGCAACAATATGGCGAACGCCGCCACTGTCGGCTTCCATCGCCAGACGCTGCAACTCGCGCCAACGCGCGGCGAGATCATCGGCCGCAACGCCCAGGTCGGTCGCGGGGTGGACATCAACTCGATCCATCGCGAGATCGACGTCGCGCTGCAGTCGCGCTATCGCGACGCCGTCAGCCAGCATTCAGGGAACCTGGTCGATCAGCGCTTCCTTACGGCGATCGAGACTCTGCAGAATGAGCTGACCGACAACGATCTCTCCAGCGCCATGTCGGTGTTCTTCAACAGCTTCAGCGAACTGGCGAACAACCCCGAAGACAACGCGGTGCGCAGCGTGGTCATCCAGGAAGGTCGGAACCTCGCCAGCCGCATCGCATCGATGCGCAGCGACTACAACGTCGTGCTCAAGGAGGTCGATCGTTCGCTTGAGAACACGGTCACGCAGGCCAACGACCTGCTGAATCGCATCGCGGCGATCAACGGCCAGATCACGCAGACCGAAGGTCCCGGCGGTGAGGCGGCGTCGCTGCGCGATCAACGCGACATCCTGATCGATCAGCTCTCGGAAATCGTCGACGTCAACGTCATCGAACAGGCCAATGGCGCAATCGACATACACGTCGGCTCGACGCCGATCCTGCTTGGCGGCGTGTCGCGCGGCATCGAACTGCGCACCGTCTCGGGCGGGGGGGGCGATGGATTCAACAACGTCTCGCTTCGCGTGGCGGCCGACGGCACGTTTCTGCAGCCCTCGGGTGGAAGCCTCGGCGGGCTCATGCGGCAGCGCGAAGAAACGATTCGTCCTGCCATTGATGCGCTCGACACCTTCACGGGACAATTGATCTTCCAGGTGAATCGCCTGCATTCGCAGGGCCAGGGCATCTCCGGCTTCGCGTCGGTCTCAGGCACACAGATCGTGCAGGATACTGCGGCGAACCTCAATGCCGGCGCGGCGAACATCCCGTTCGATATCTCCAACGGCAGCTTCTTCATCCATGTCACGCACGCCGAAAGCGGCACTCGCGTCACGCAGCAGATCGACATTGATCCAAACGCGATGTCGTTGAACGATGTGGTCGCGGCCGTTAACGCGCAGGCTCCGAACGTGACGGCCTCCGTCAACGCCAACGGCCAGCTGCAGTTGACGGCGGCGACGGGTTACGAAATGTCGTTCAGTGACGACACCAGCGGCGTGCTGGCGGCGCTGGGGGTGAACACGTTCTTCACCGGATCGACGGCCGCGGACATCGACGTCAATCGGGTCGTGCTCGACGATCCAAACATGCTCGCGGCAGGCGCGGGACATGTCGAAGGTTCCAACGACACCGCGCGTTCGATCGCCGACATGCAGGATACGGCGTTCAGCGAACTCGGCGGCCGCAGCCTGCGCGAGTACTGGCAGACTCAAATCAACAGCCTGGCGACGAAGACGGCCGGGGCGAACGCGGCGGTCGAGTCGTCCACGCTCGTGCGCGACAGTCTTGCGGCGCAGGCGCAGGCGGTGAGCGGCGTGTCGCTGGATGAGGAATCGATCAACCTTCTGCAGTTCCAACGCCAGTTTCAGGCCGCGGCGCGGTTCATTTCCATCATTGATGAGACATTGCAGACGCTCCTGAGCATTGCATAAGGCGGCGTACATCATGAACACCATTCCCACAAACCTGGCCCGCGTGCCGAACCTGCTTTCTTCGCAGATTCTGTTGTCGTCGCTTAACGGCACGAGCCAGCGGATGCTCAACACGCAAATTCAACTTGCGAGCGGGCATTTGATCAACCGGCCGTCTGACAGCGCGATAGGCGCGAGCACCGTCAGCGTGCTTGATGACATTCTCGAACGGCGCGATCAACGGCTGCGGAACCTCTCTCATGCCGAAAGCGTGCTGAACAATTCCGACGCGGCGCTTTCCGACGCCTCCGACATTCTGATCGACGCCAAGGGGATTGGTCTGAGCCAGATCGGCGTGGGCAGCGACGCCCAGACGCGGGCGAATCAGGCGCAGGTGATCGACTCGATGCTGAGCGAGCTGGTTCGCATCGGCAATCGTCAATACCAGGACATTTACTTGTTCGGAGGCAGCCGCACCGCGGTTGAGCCGTTCAGCGACCTGCTTGCGGGGATTCAGTACCACGGCGAAGGAAGCGGGCTCGTCACCGACATCGGTCTGCCGCGCAGCATTCCCATCACGACGGCGGGCGATGCGGCGTTCGGCGCGCTCAGCTCGCGGGTCCGCGGCAATCGCGACCTCGATCCGACCATGACGACGGATACGCGCCTGGCTGATCTCAATGGCGCGCTTGGACAGGGCGTCACTCTGGGCGCGATCAATGTCGATGTCGGCGGAACCGACATTCAGGTTGACCTCTCCACCGCTCACACCATTGGCGACGTCGCCCAACTGCTGCAGGATGCGATTCAGACCATCGATGCGGGCGCGACGGTCGGCGTGGATTCGGGCACGGGCAATCGTCTGTCGATTTCGGGCAATGCTGCGACGATCACCATCAGCGATCTTTCCGTCACCACAGGCCCGGCGGCCTCGCTAGGTATCGCCACGACGTTCGCAATCGCGGGCGGCACGGGCAGCGACCTCGATCCGAAAATCACCATGCTGACGCCGGTGACCGAACTCAACGGCGTGACGGTGCCGCTGGGAACGATTCGCCTGCAGAACGCCGGCCAGACGCGCGATCTTGATCTTTCTTCAGCCGAGACCGTGCAGGACATCGCCAACCTGGTGAAGGGCCTGAACCTGGGCGTTCGCGTGGAGATCGATCCCGACGGCAAGCGGCTGAACTTCATCAATGAACTCTCCGGTTCGCCCTCCCGCGCGATGTCGGTCGGCGAATTTGGCGGCGGAACCACCGCGATCGAGCTCGGCGTGCGTTCGTTCAACACCGACACCCTGCTCAGCGATTTCAACGGTGGTCAGGGCGTGCAGATCAAGACCGGCAGCGTCGATCCCATCACCGGCCTGCCCGACCCCGCAGCCGATGTGGATTTCACCATCACCGTCAAGGACGGCCGCTCATTCGACGTCGATCTTGAGGACGTGACGACCGTGCAGGACGTGCTTGATCAGATCAACGCGGCGGCGGCGGGGGCGGGTTTGACCCCGGCCGAGTTCACCGTTGATCTGGCAAGCAACGGCAACGGCCTGATGCTCACCGACAACACGGTGGGCACGACAACATCGGTGACGGCGAAGAACGGCTCGTATGCGGCGGTCGATCTGGGGATTCAAGGCACGTTCACCAGCGCAACATTTACCGGCGAGGATCGCGCAACAGTTGCCGTGGAAAGCGTCTTCAGCCACCTGGCGGCCCTGCGGGACGCGTTATTGGCCAACGACGAGCGTGGCATATCGCTTGCAACCAGCAAGATGGATGGCGACATCGAACGCGTTGCTTCCGCGCGGGCGGGAGTCGGCGTGCGAGCCCAGCGCGTGTCGGACGCCACCTCCCGCGAAGAGGATTTGAAGTTGCAGGACACTGGCATCAAGAGCCAGGTGCAGGATCTGGATTACACCGAAGCGGCCGTGCGCTTCACCGCGTTGCAGCAGCAGTTGCAGGCGGCTTACACCACGGCGGCCCGAACCAACTCACTCAGTCTCCTGGATTTCCTTCGCTAGGAAATACCGAGCAAGCAAGGCCAGCACACAGCACTGATCAAGGACACACACGGAGACATCGTTCACCGGCCAGACGATGGATCTGAGACATGGAAGTCGCACACCGCTCTTGGAGTCGAGAGCGGCGACCAAGGAATGGTTGGCCGATGGATTGGAGCGTTCTCATGAACGTGCAGACAACGCGGTTCGGCGTCGTGGACCTGGACGACCGTCGCATCATCACCTTCCCGGGAGGCCTCCTGGGCTTCTCCACCTACAAGCGCTTCGCGCTGCTTCAGCCCGACGACGACGGCGTCTTCTTCTGGCTGCAGTCGCTCGAGTCGCCGGAACTCGCGTTCGTGGTCACCGACCCGGCGCTGTGGGTGCGCGACTACCAGGCGGCGATTCGGCGCGAGCAGATGGATGAATTGACGCTCGACACGCTGGACGACGCACAGGTGTTCGTGATCGTGAACAAGTACGGTCGCGCATTGACCGCCAACCTGCAGGGCCCGCTGGTGATCAACCTCAAGAATCACACGGCCATGCAGCTGGTGCTGGCGGACAAGCGCTGGAACACGCGCCACGAGATCGTCAGCCTGGGCGAAGCGATGCACGCGGCGACGGCGTAAGCCGGCCTGCGTGGATCGCGACATCATTCGGGAGAACGTGTCGCGCGCGGCGCCCCTTCACGGGATGGCCGCGGCGCGACGGACAGTCAGCCGGCGCGAGGCACGGACGCCTCGCCGGGCTGTCGGAGCATCGCGCGTCCTCAGCGCGTCGCATCGGCCGCCCTCATCCAAGGAAGGAGCCAACACATGTTGGTGCTCTCACGTCAGCGTGACGAGACAATCATGATCGGCGACGACATCGAACTCACCGTCGTCGACATTCGCGGCGACAAGGTGCGGCTGGGCATCAAGGCCCCATCGCACGTCGCCGTGCATCGCAAGGAAATCTACGACGCCATCAAGCGCGAGAACCAGCAGGCGTCTTGTCTGAAGCAGAATGAAATCTCCGGGCTGCGGCCTTCGAGCTCGCCTTCGATCGGCAAGGTGCGCCCGCTCGGCCCGGCCGCCACCCGCATCAACCCGGTGCACGGCCAGAATAACCAGAAGCGCGAAAGCGCCTGAATTTCACGCACCGTTCGCTCGTTCGCAACACCCGTCAGGACTCCAAGCACACGAACTCACGCACGCTGCAAGGACACGACAGGCTGAACTCGACGGATCGATCCTCAGCCGACCAGACATGTGCCCCTGCAGGCCCCGCAATCAAGGAGGATTGCCATGGCCCGAATCAACACCAACATCGCCTCGCTCATCTCGCAGAGCAACCTCAACCGCACCAGCAACGACCTGATCACGCGACTGCAGCGCCTCTCGACCGGCCTGCGGATCAACCGCGGAGCGGACGACCCCGCCGGGCTGATCGTTTCGGAACGGCTGCGCAGCGAATTGAAAGGCCTGGAGAAGGCGATCAGCAACTCCGAACGCGCCAGTTCGGTCATCGCGACCACCGAAGGATACCTTTCGGAAGTCGCTGACCTGCTCAATTCGGTGCGCGGCCTGGTGGTTGAGGCGGCGAACACCGGCGGCCTCAGCCGCGAGGAGATCGAAGCCAACCAGTTGCAGATCGACTCGGCTGTCGAATCCATCACGCGCATCGCCAACACCGCAAGCTTCGCGGGATTGCAGCTGCTCAACGGCTCGATGGAGTACCTGACCTCGGGCGTCGCGTCCAGCGCCATCGCCGGGGCGTCGATCTACAGCGCCCGCTTCGGCAACAACGACACCGTGCCGGTGCAGGTCGAGTTGATCTCATCGGCGCAGACGGCGCAGTTGTTCCTTTCGGGCAACACCGCAGGCGCCGCCGGCTCTTTGCTCTCGAGCGTCACCATTGAACTCGCGGGCAACCTTGGCGTGCAGACGCTCTCGTTCGTCTCGGGAACGGCCTTGAGCGCGGTGGTCGCGGCGGTCAACACCGTGCGCGATTCCACCGGCGTCAGCGCGTCGCTCGTCAACGCAGGCGATCAGACCAGCGGACTCGTATTCAACTCCACGCACTACGGCAGCAACGAGTTCGTTTCGGTGCGCAAGATCGGCGAGGGCGGCGCGTTCTTCTCCGTCGCCGACCAGCAAGGCGGAAATGCCTCGCAGCGCGACACCGGCCGCGACGTCTCGGCCCTGATCAATGGCGCGCTGGCGACCGGCAGGGGACTTGACATCTCGCTGAACACCCCCGCGCTCAGCCTGCGCCTGTCGCTCACGTCGCAGTTCGCCACCACCGGCGGCGCGACAAGCGATTTCGACATCTCCGGCGGCGGCGTGAACTTCCAGCTCGGCCCGGCCATCAACGCCACGCAGCAGGTCGGTTTCGGCGTGCAGTCGATCGCCGCCAGCCGATTGGGCGGATCGACCATTGAAGGTGTGCGGTACTTCCTCGATTCCATCAAGACCGGTCAGGCCAACTCGCTGGTGGGCGATCGCTCGGCCCAGGCGGCTGAAATCCTTGATGCGGCGATCACCGACATCTCGGTGCTTCGAGGCCGCCTCGGCGCGTTCGAGCGCAACACGATTCAGACCAACATCCGTTCGCTGCAGATCGGCTTCGAGAACATCACCGCCAGCGAATCGCAGATACGTGACGCCGACTTCGCCAAGGAGACCGCGGCGCTGACGCGTGCACAGATTCTGCAGCAGGCCGGCACAAGCGTGCTGGCGACGGCGAACTCGTCCTCGCAGAGCGTGTTGCAGCTGCTGCAATAAAGGAACGATCGTTGTTCGGATGGCGCCTGAGCATTCTCGGGCGTGGATCGAGTCCAGATAATCAACAATGCCCCGCGGCCCCGCGCCGCGGGGCTTTT
>CAZCGB010000081.1:0-9010 GCA_964498045.1 uncultured Isosphaeraceae bacterium | reverse complement strand
CGCGATACGCCGGCAGGCAGTGCATGAAGATGGAGTCGGGGCCTGCGGCCGTCATCACGCGTGGTGTCACCTGATACGGCGCGAACACCTTCACGCGCTGCTCGGCTTCCGCCTCCGCGCCCATCGACACCCACGTGTCGGTGGCGATGACATCGTGATTCGCCGAAGCGCCGAGATCGTTGCCCACCGACAGCGATCCACCGCTCGACAAGGCCTGCCTTTTCGCGCTGTCAACATATTCCCGCGCTGGCTCGTAACCCTTGGGCGTGATCACCGTCATCTTCATCCCAAGAACCGCCGCCGCCTGCATGAGCGAATGGCAGACGTTGTTCCCGTCGCCGATGTAGCAGAGCGAAACCTCTCCGAACGTTCGATCGGGATACTTCTCGGCGATCGTCAGCACATCGGCCAGAGCTTGGCAGGGATGCGACTGATCGCTGAGCGCGTTGATCACCGGCACGTTCGCGTGCTTGGCGAGCGAGACGATCGTCTCATGCGAGAACGTGCGCGCGACGATGCAGTCCGCAAAGCGTTCGAGGTTGTGCGCCACGTCCTCAATCGTCTCGCGCTGGCCGATTCGACCCCCCGAGGATTGATGATCGAAGTACACGGGGTGGCCGCCGAGTTTCGCGAAACCGATCTCGAAACTCATGCGCGTGCGCAGCGAGGGCTTCTCGAACAGCATGATCATCGCGCGGCCTGCGAATGCTGAAGCCCACGGCCGATAGTCGCTCTTGAAGAGCGCAGCGGTCGCGAGGATCGATTCGAGTTCGCTGCGTGAGAGATCGCTGACATCGAGTAAGTCGCTGGTTTTCAACGGAGAGCATTGAGTGAGATTCGTCATGTCACAGGCTCCCGGCGGCAAGCGCTGCGGAGTTTGCGAGTTGATCGCGCTGCACGACAACCGTCGCGCCGCGCTTCGAGAGATCAGGCGAGTCAACGGCCTGCGGCGCTGGTGTTGGAAAGACACGCGTGCCGATCCATTCGCCGCGGCCGAGGTTCTGGAACTTCGATGCGTCGCGCCACGAGGCGATCGTCACCGGAATGCCCGCTTCATTGGCGGTGACGATGGCGCTGCGCACCTTGGGCACCATGCCGCCGGTGATTTCGCCTGACTCGATTCGATCTTCGATTTCGGCAGCGGTGAGTTGCGGCAGGAGATTACCCGCGCCGTCGAGTACGCCGGGCACATCTGTCAGCAGCATCAGGCTTGTCGCATCGAGCAGTCGCGCGACATCCGATGCCGCGTCGTCTGCGTTCACGTTCAGTGGCAATCCCTGAGCATCGAGCCCGATCGAACACAGCACCGGCAGGAAGCCGGCGGGCAGGAGCGTCTGCACGAGTGTGGGATCGCCGCCAACCGCGCGGCCGACGTGACCTGGATCAAACAGATAGTGCGCCGCCTTCACCGTGCGCACGAGGAAGCCATCGCCGAGGCAGAGGCCGACGGCGGGCACGCCTTGCTGCTGCAACTGGCCGACGAGACGCTTGTTCATCTTGCCGGCGAGCACCGCCACGACTTCCTCAATCTGATTGGAAGGCGTGATGCGAATGCCATCGCGCTTCTCGGATTTGAGGCCAAGCGCGGCGAGATGCCGATCGACTTCGGTTCCGCCGCCGTGAACGACAACGATGCCGGTGGGCCAAGCGCGATGCAAAGCGGTGATGGCGGCGGCGATGGCCGCGGCCTCGGCGGGCGATTCGAGAGCAGCGCCGCCGACTTTGACGACGATCGGGCCGATGACGCCGCCTTGCGCAAGTCCTTTATCACTGCGTACTTGAGCGCCAGCGTCTGACTTTGGAATGGCTGTCGAAGCGTTTTCACGCATGGGCGAACGACTGTCCTTTCATGGCGATTCCCGTGCCGGCGAAACCAGCGGTGGGGGAGAAGCCGAAGCGAATATTCATGCACTGCACGGCCTGGCCAGCCGCGCCTTTCAGAAGATTGTCGATCGCGCTGACGATGATCAGGTGCCGACGATTCTCATCGACGGCCAGGCCGATGTCGCAGAAGTTCGTGCGCTCGACGGCGTTCACGCTCGGCCAGGCGCCGCTTGGAAGAATGCGCAGAAAGACTTGTTCGTGATACCCCTCGCGCAGTTTCGCGCGGAGACTCTGCTCGTTCCAGTTCGGCGCGAGCGTGGCGTGGATGGTTGAGACGATGCCGCGGTCGTACGGCGCGAGGTGCGGCGTGAAGATGACGTCGGCCCTGCTGTGTTCGCAGATCTCCGGCGCGTGGCGATGCGACAGCACGCCGTAGGGCTGGTAACTCACTTCGCAGAATAGCGACTTGAGCGTGGCCGATCGGCCCGCGCCGCTGACGCCGCTCGTGCAGTCGGCGATGATCGGCGATTTCACGTCGATCGCGCCCGCATCCATCAGCGGCGCCAGCGGCAGGACAATCGATGTTGGATAACAACCGGGCACGGCAATCAGGTTCGCGCTTGCGATGCGCTCGGCGTTGCGCTCGGCGAGGCCGTACGCGGCCGTCGAGAGCAGGTGCGGATGCTCGTGCGCGAAGCCGTAGTGCTTCGGGTAGGCGGCGGAATCGCTCAAGCGGAACGCGGCAGAGAGGTCGAACACGACAACGCCCGCATCGACAAGTTTGGGCGCGAGGTCGTGGCTGACCTCATGCGGCGTGGCGAGAAAAACCGCATCAGGATGCAGCGCGAGGATGCGCTCAAGCGAGGTGGCTTCGATGGTGAGATCGGATTGGCCGCGAAAACGTGGAAAAATCTGATCCAAACGCTGGGGCCCGGTTTTGTCGCCACCGGTGGCGCGGGACTCGCTGCCGAAGACGCCGACGAGTTCGACTTCGTCGTGGCTGAGCAGGAGGTTGACGAGTTCCGCGCCGGCATAGCCACCGGCTCCGATGATGCATGTGCGTAACAAGTGTGTGTTCTTCAATTCGTCAGGTCGTGCGAGCGGTCAGTGCGTTCGGGACGTGTTCGAGATAGTGCGGAGCGCAGATTCGCGGATTAGGTGTGTGCCAGGCTTGCCTCTTCGCGCTTTCGCGTCTTTGCGTGCGATCGCGGGGTAGTGAAAGGCGGATCTTCGGTCAGTTGTTCGCAACCAACTCCTTCAAACGTCGTGCAAGTTTGGCGGCGGCGGCGCTGGAGCGTGTCGCGAGAAAGATCGTGTCGTCGCCCGCGATCGAGCCCAGCACTTCGCTGGGGTGGACCCGATCGAGTTCGACGGCCAGAACGTTGGCGTGGCCGACGTCGGTGCGGATGACCACGAGGCTGCCGCCGGTGTCGATCCCGCGCATCTCGCGGCGAAGCGTTCGCTGCAGCAGCGCCTCGGCGGATTCGCCAGGCGCGGCTGCGGCGGCCGCGTTGACGCCGGGCAGCACATAACCACCGGGGCCTTTCAGCACGCCCATGGATGAAAGATCACGCGAGAGTGTGGCCTGTGTCACGGCGATGCCGGCCTTAGCCAGCATCTCCTGAAGCTCCTGCTGGCTGTAGATCACCTGCCCTTGAACAAGGCGTGCAATCCTTTCATGTCGCTGGGCTTTCGTAACCATGCAAGAGTATACCGCACGATGTATAAATATGTCAAGTGTTGCGGCGAACATTTCTGGGGTTTGCAGAACGTCTGGACAGGCACGTGGACGGTGTGTTGCCGGCGTCTGCTGCTGCACCGTTCGGCATCGCACCCCAGTACGTTGTTCATTGACGCCGATCGCAGAAAAACCGCATTAACGCCATCGGTAGAGCGGTTTTTGCAGAAATCAAGGATTCTGCTCACACATGATGTGCGACGTTCGCTTCCCACTGCAACGGGCCCTCTCCGGGGAGTACTGCAGAAAGGACGTGGCATGAAATTCGTGATTTACTTTGATGCTGATGGCAAGTACCGGTGGCGTTTGTATGCACCGCGCGATCGGCTTCTTGCGCATGGAGCCGAGGCGTTCGACTCCAAGCACGAATGCGTCGAAGCCATCCTGCTGGTGAAACATTGCAAGATGTCCGAGGTGGACGACCAGGCGATGACGCAGGTGTAGATCTGGGTCAGGGCAGCATTCGGCCGGTCTGTTGATAGTTGCGATGCAGTTCGAAGCATCGCGACAGATCGTGCCGGAGGTGGCCTGGGCTGGCGTCGGCGACGTACTTGCGAAGGTAGTCGCGGTAGTCGGGGTGCGCGCAGCGATCGATGATGCGCTCTGCCCGTTGATGCGGACCAAGGCCGCGCAGGTCCGCAAGCCCTTGATCGGTCACGAGGATGTCCAGCGAGTGCTCATTGTGGTCGCAATGCGTGACCATCGGCACGATGCTCGAAATCGCCCCGCCCTTGGCGACGCTGGGCGCCATCATGATCGACAGATACGAGTTGCGGACGAAATCGCCCGAGCCGCCGATGCCGTTGAGCAGGTGCGTGCCGCCCACGTGCGTGGAGTTGGCGTTGCCGTAGATGTCCATCTCGATGGCGGTGTTGATCGAGATGACGCTGAACTGCAGAATCAGACTGGGGTTGTTGGAAATCTCCTGCGGCCGCATGACGATGCGCGGCGCAAAGAAGTCCATATCGTCGAAGACCTGCTGCATCACCGGCTGGCTGAACATGACGGCGCAGGTCGATGCGCCGAGAACGCGACCGCTTCGCAGCAGTTCCACCTGCCCGTCCTGCACCACCTCGGTGAACATGACGAACGGCGGAATGTCTGGGTGCGTGCCGAGGCTGGTGAGCACGGCATTGCTGACGTTGCCTACGCCGGCCTGAATGGGCAGGAAATCGCGTGGAATGCGGCCGGCCCGCTGTTCGGCGGCGAGGAAGTCGGCGATGTGCTGGGCGATCCCGGCCGAGGCTTCGGTGGGTGGCGTGAAGGGCGCAATGTCATCGCGCTCGTTGCTGCGCACCAAGCCGATGATCTTCGCGGGATCAACCTGTGCGAAGTTCTGCCCGATGCGCGCCAGCGGCGACGGCATCTGCAGCACGCCGTCGGCGAGTCGGACCACATCGTGCATTTCGCGGAGCCGGTGCGATTGCGCGTCATTGATTTCGAGAATGACCTTTTTCGCCATGCACAAGAGCGTGGGCGCGACGCCTGAAGAAGTGGTGAGGTACACGCGGCCATCCGATGTGACTTCGCCGGCTTCAATCACCGCGATATCCACTTCACCCAGGAAACCGCGCTCGACCATCATGGGCACCTGCGAAAGGTGCAGGTCGAGAAACTGCGTCTGTTCGGTGTTGATCTGCTGTCGAAGGTGGCGCGACGATTGGAACGGGGTGCGCCATGAGATCGCGTGCGCGTCGGAGAGCGCTTCGTCGACGTGCCTGCCTGTCGAGGCGCCGGTGATCAGTCGGATGCGAAAGTCACGATCGAGATCGTGCTCGGAACGAGCTCGACCCGCCAATTCCTGGGTGACGGTCTTCGGGCTGCCCGCGCCCGTGAAGCCGGAGCAGCCGACAGTCTGTCCGTGTTGAACAAATGAAGCCGCCTCGGCGGCTGAGAGTTCTGGAAATCGGCGCATGGGGTTGCGGATGATACTTGCCCGCGGCGCGAGGACATTTGCGGCGCGGCACGTCACCTGCAAAACACGGCGGAATCACCAAGGCACGATCTTGCCTTCATGATTCCAGAATTTTCCGCTGTCTTCCGCCTTTAGACTGTCGATGACTTTCTTCATTCCGGAAATGCTCTGTTCGGGCGTGAGTTGCGCGTCGGGACCACCCATGTCGGTTTTGACCCAGCCCGGGCTCATGGCGATGCAGATGAAGCCGTCATCCTTGAGTTCAGCAGCAAGGGTGCGCATGAACATGTTGAGCGCGGCTTTGCTCTCGCGGTAGCCGTAGTAACCGCCGCCGGTGTTGTTGGCGATGCTGCCGAGCCCGCTGGAAATGCTCACGACCATCTTGCCCTTGCCCGCTTTGAGATTCGGCAGCAGCGCCTGCGTCACGCGCATCGGGCCGATGGCGTTCACCTGGATCACACGTTCATAGTCGTCAGGCTTGACGTCGGCGAGCGAGCGGCCGCCCGCGCCAACGCCAGCGTTGTTGATCAACAGGTCGATCGGCTCGTCTTTCAATCGCGCAGCCAGTGACGCGACGGAAGCTGGGTCCGCGACGTCAAGTTCCTCGATACGGATCCCCTGGCCGATCGCGCGCAAATCGTCCGCGCCCATTGGCTCACGGGCGGTGGCGATGACGGTCCAGCCCGTGGCAGCGTATTGCCGTGCGAACTCAAGGCCAAGCCCGCGATTGGCTCCGGTGACCAGAACCGTGCGCCCCTGGCCGCTGTGCGAAGCGTTGTTGGAAGCTGCAGACGAAGCGACCTGCATTCGCGGGGTGGCGGCTCCAGTGGCGAACACGGCAAACAACGTCGCTGTGACGACTGCGGTGAGGATTGCCACATTTGCAAACGCGCGTCCGCGATTTGTCGGGGTGTCGTTGATCATGCTTCAGTCTCCTGATTCCGAATGCCCAGCGGGATTTGACCGAGATCCGCAGGCATCATAATGCATCGCGCATGCGGCGACGCTCCCGGGACGGCAGTTCCGCGTCGGTGATTGGCGGGCCGTGCAGGTCAGCAATACTTGACGCTTGTGCGCGTTCGAGCATAATGCTGCAATGTTCCTATTGAAAAGTCGCTTGGACCCATTGCACATCATGGGTGCGGGAATGATCGCCTGTGCCGCGATGGTGGCGGGTTGCAATCGAGATGCGGGCGCGCCCGCCGCGCCGCCGACGCCTCCTGACGTGGAGTTCGTGGTGGCGGCGCTGTCTGACGTAGCGATCACCAACGAATGGATCGGCACGACCGAAGGCTTCGTCAACGCTGAGATCAAATCCCGTGTGAGTGGCTACCTGCAGTCGCAGAACTACACCGATGGCGCGCTGGTGAAGGCCGGCGACCTGCTGTTCCAGATTGATCCCCGGCCGTTCGAGGCGACGTTAGCCGAGGCCAAGGCCCAGCTGGCCAAGGCCGTGGCCGACAAACAGAAGTCGCAGGTGGATGTGGATCGCCTCACGCCGCTGGTGGCGCAGAAGGCGGTGGCGCAACAGGACCTTGACGACGCGGTCGCCGCCAACGCCGCCAACGCGGCGATCATTGAGTCTGCGAACGCGCAGATCACGCACGCCCAACTCAATCTGGATTTCACGAAGGTGGTCGCGCCGATCGACGGCGTGGTGGGCATCGCGCAGGCGCAAGTGGGCGATCTCGTCGGCCCGGCCAGTGGCCCGCTCGCCGCCATCTCCACGCTCGATCCCATCAAGGTCAACTTCCCCATCAGCGAGCAGGAATACATGCGCGTGTCGAAGCGGGGCGAGGAGGAAGCCGCCAAGCCGATCGAAATGCGTCGAGATGTGTTCACGCTCTATCTGGCCGATGGCAAGCAGTTCCCCCACAAGGGCAAGTTCTACAGCGTGGGATTGCAGGTGAGCGTCGGCACTGGCACGATTCCTGTCGTGGGCGTCTTCCCCAATCCCGGAAACGTCTTGCGGCCGGGCCAGTATGCCCGCGTCGAAGCCGTGGTGCGGGAAGAGAAGGACGCCATCCTCATCCCGCAGCGGGCGATCAATGAACTGCAGGGCGTCATGCAGGTGGTGGTGATCGGCTCCGACAACAAGGCTGAGATCCGTCCGGTCAAGGTGGGAGATCGCGTCGGCTCCAACTGGGTGATCACCGAAGGACTGAAGGCCGGCGAGCGCGTTGTGGTGGAAGGCCTGCAGAAGGCGCGCAACGGCGCGGTCGTCAATCCCAAGCCCGCACTGGCGCGTGGCGGCTCGACTTCGACCGCACCATCTCCTGCCGTTGACTCGCCGAAGGCCGGCAACTGATTCGATCCTGACCACCCACGCCGGCG
Organism: uncultured Isosphaeraceae bacterium; assembly: GCA_964498045.1. Taxonomy (GTDB): domain Bacteria; phylum Planctomycetota; class Phycisphaerae; order Phycisphaerales; family SM1A02; genus DATKJG01. The sequence continues at coordinate 1,199 of CAZCGB010000081.1, read as the reverse complement.
ACAATCGCATGTCGAAGTTCTTCATCAATCGTCCGATCGTCGCCATGGTGATCTCGATCCTCATGGTGCTCGTGGGGGTCGTGTGCTTTTTGAGCCTGCCGACAGCCCAGTTTCCCGACATCGTCCCGCCGCAGATCCAGGTCTCGACGACGTACACCGGGGCTGACGCCCTGACTGTGGAGCAGTCGGTCGCCACGCCAATCGAGCAGCAGATGAGCGGCGTGGACAACATGCAGTACATGTACAGCGTCAACTCCAACAACGGAATGATGACGCTGTACGTGAACTACGCGCTGGGGACCGACGCCAACACCGACCAGATCCTGACGCAGATGCGTCAGGCGCAGGCCAACTCGCAGCTGCCTTCTTCAGTGCGCGACTTCGGCGTGACGGTGAAGAAGTCCACTTCCAGCCCGTTGATGCTGGTGAGCCTGTATTCGCCCAAGAACACCTACGACAACGTCTTCCTGGCGAACTACGCCAACATCAACATCAACGACGCGATCCTGCGCGTGGCGGGCATCGGCCAGGTGACGATTTTCGGTGCAGGTCAGTACGCCATGCGCTTTTGGGTCAAACCCGACCAGCTGGCCAAGCTCAACATCACCATTCCCGAGATCCTCAACGCGCTGCAGCAGCAGAATACGGTGAATCCTGCCGGCCGCATCGGCGGAGATCCCGCGCCCGCCGGTCAGGAGTTCACCTACGCCATCCGCGCCCAGGGCCGACTGACCACGCCCGAGGAATTCGGCGACGTCGTCGTCCGCGCCAATCCCGACGGCTCATCCGTGCGCATGCGCGACGTCGCCCGCATCGAACTCGGCGCGCAGGATTACAACTACCGCGGCCGGCTCGACGGCAAGTCGTCGGCCGTCATCGCCATCTATCAGCTGCCCGGCTCAAACGCCATTGAGTCGGTGGACGGCGTCAAGGCGCTGATGGAGCAGATGAAGGAGCGCTTCCCCAACGACTTGGATTACGTCATATCGCTGGACACCACGCTCGCGGTGCGCGAGGGCATGGTCGAGATCGAACACACCCTCATCGAAGCGATGGTGCTGGTGATCCTGGTGGTGTTCATCTTCCTGCAAGGTTGGCGGGCCACGCTCATCCCGCTGCTGGCGGTGCCTGTCTCGCTCATCGGCACATTCATGGTGTTCCCGCTGCTGGGATTCTCCATCAACACGCTGAGCCTGTTC
>CAZCGB010000080.1:0-9014 GCA_964498045.1 uncultured Isosphaeraceae bacterium | reverse complement strand
GACACGATGGATTTGTGGATCAACACCGCGCGGCCGGACTTGGAAAAATTGCTCAAGCAGGTGGATGGCGTCGTGCTGAACTACTCCGAAGCCGAGCAGTTGACCGGCGTGCGGAACGCAATCACTTCTTGCCGCAGGATTCTGGAAATGATGGGCGGCGACGCGCCTGGCGCATCAGCCAAATTCGTGGTGAACAAGAAAGGCGAGCATGGCGCGATTATGGTGCACAGCGAGGGCGTGGCGACGATGCCGGCCTTCCCCGCCGAGATGCATCAGGTCGTTGATCCCACCGGCGCAGGCGACAGTTTCGCCGGCGGGTTCATGGGCCACATCGCCGCCACGGAAAAGACGGATTTCGACACGCTGCAGAGCGGCCTGGCGTGGGGAACTGTCACCGCCAGTTTCACGATCGAGTCGTTCGGGCTGGACCGGTTGGCGCAGATCACGCGGCACAACATCAACGATCGCATGGCGAAGTTCCAGGCGCATGCGCGCGTGGGATGATGGACTTCCGAGGAGTTGGCGTCAGGGAACGGTCGCGAAGAGGGCGCAATGCCGCGGCCCGCATCAATGCATGGTCAAGATCGGCCGCGGCGTATTCCCCATGAATGCTGCCGGGCTTCGTTCGTTGGCTGAGCCGACTCGTGGTTCAACCGAGCGATCATTCGCTGGTATTCTCTGACGAATCCCATGAAGCATCGAATCCACCGGAATTGGCTGAAACTCGGGTTGTTTGCACTCGCCGCGTCGTCATCGCTCGCGCTGGCGACCTTGACGATGGCTGCGTCGTCGCGCTCGCAGGATCCAAACGAAGCCCCCGCCAGCGTTCAAGCTGTCGCCCGCGCCGACCTTACTCCCGAGGAGAGAGTTGATCGCATCTCGGGCGCGATGAATCGCCTTGTCAGAGGCGGCCGCGCCACCAGCATCGTGTGGAGCGAGGATGGCTCAAGCGTTGCATTCAATTGCGGCCGGGACAGGTACCGGTACGAATTCGCGACGAAGGCGCTCTCACCAGCCCCTGAAGAGAGCGAGCCCGCTGGCAATGATGGCCCACGCGGCGCCGATCGTGGCGCTGCGCGTCTGCGCGGGAGGCAGCGCGAACGAACGACTTCGCCGGACGGCAAATGGGTCGCTGTCTGCGAAAACTGGAACATCATCATTGAATCTGCCAGTGAGCCGACCGATTCCAGCGACCGCAAGCCGTTGCACTTGACCACAAACGGCGATCGCAAGTTCAGCTACGGAAAGGCCGGCTGGGTGTATGGCGAAGAGCTGGACCAGGACGACGCCATGTGGTGGTCGCCCGACTCAAGCATGCTTGCGTTTTATGAATGCGATGAGCGCAACATCCCAGATCATTTCATCGCCAGCGGCCTGCTCGACCCGCACACGCAGGAGATGGTCGCGTCCTATCCCAAGCCGGGCGAGCCAAATCCGGTGATGAATCTGCTGGTGTATGACGTCGCTGCGAAGTCGATGACGCGCGTCGATCCGCCCACCCCTTCGGAAGGGGAGTGGTACACCTATGACATCCGCTGGTCGCCTGACGGCAAGCAGCTGCTGTTCAATCGCACCAATCGGCGACAGGATGTGCTCAATGTCGTGGCAGCGGATCCAGCGACTGGAAAGACTCGCATCGTGGTGACCGAAAAGCAGGAGACGTGGCAGTCCAACGCGCCGACCATGAAATTCCTGGAAGACGGCGTGCGATTCATCTGGGAGACCGAGAAGAACGGCTGGAAGAACTACGAGTTGCGGAATCTTGACGGTTCGCTCATCGCCACGCTGACGAGCAACCAGTATCCGGTCGCGGGCATCACTCGAATCGATGAAAAAAACGGCGTTCTGTATTACACAGCATTCAGCGAGCCTTCGTGCCCATTGAACGCGCAACTGCATCGGGTGAATCTAGATGGCTCGGGCGAGAAACGGCTGACGGCTGACCCGCTCAACCACACCACGATCGAACTTTCGCCCGACGCGAAATGGTTCATCGCCACGTCGGAAGCGGTCGATGCCATGCCGACCACTTCGCTCTACAGCGGGGAGGGCGGGATCGTTAAGACGCTGTGCGAGAGCGATCGCACGAGTTTCGATGATTGGGAATTGCCGATGCCGGAACTCTTTAAGTTCAAGGCTGACGATGGGCAGACTGACGTCTTTGGCGTCCTGTACAGACCTTCGGATTTTGACCCGACGAAGAAGTACCCGCTGGTGATCGATGCGTATGGCGGGCCGGAGTCGCAGGGGGTGCGCAACCGCTTCACAGCGGCGAATCCGTCATGCGAATATGGATTCCTCATCGCCAAGATCGACAACCGCGGCACGATCAATCGCGGCAAGGCCTTCGAGAGCGCAACGTACCTGCGCCTCGGTGAGAAAGACCTTCAGGATCAGGTGGATGGAGTGAAGTACCTGGCGCAGCGGCCGTATGTCGACGCCTCGCGCGTGGGGATCTTCGGCCACTCGTACGGCGGATACATGTCGGCTCTGGCGATCCTGCAGTACCCGGATGTGTTCCAGGTCGCGGTCGCCGGCGCACCGGTGACCGATTGGAGGAATTACGATTCGATCTACACCGAACGCTACATGCGCACGCCCATTGAGAACGCTGACGGATATGACGTTGGCTCATGCCTGAAATACGCCGAGCAGCTTCGAGGCCACCTGCTCATCGTGCACGGCATGCTCGATGACAACGTCCACGCCAACAACACATGGCAGCTGGTGGACCTGCTGCAGAAGGCCGACAAACCCTTCGACATGATGCTGTATCCCACGTACAACCACGGCGTTCGCGGCAACTACAACTCCGTCCGCTGGCGCTACCTGCGCGAGCACCTGTTGAATCAGAACTGATCACCGCGAGTGGCTGTCCAGCGTGGCCCGCAAGTGGCCATGATGTTCCTTGAGCATCTGCTTGGCGGTTTCGAGCGACACGCCCAATCGCTGCATGATGATGGCGGACTTCAAATCGCCATGTGCCCCGTGCAGCATGTCCGCGGCCTGCTCGCGCGAGATGTTCGCACATACCTGTTGAAGAATGCGGATGGCGCGGTCCGTCAGCTTCTGATTCGTCGCGCGGACATCCACCATGAGATTGCTGTAGACCTTGCCCAGTTGCACGAACACCGCGGTGGTGATGGTGTTGAGCGCGATCTTCGTCGCCGTGCCCGCCTTCAACCGTGTCGAGCCGGTGAGGACCTCTGGCCCGGTGCGCAACACGATCAGGTGATCGCAATCCATCGGGTTCTGCGTCGGCGGCGAGCAGGTGAGCAGGCCGGTCATCGCCTTCGACGCCTTGGCAATGCATAACGCCCCCAAAACGTACGGCGTCGTGCCGCCCGCAGCAATCCCTAGCACCGTGTCATTTTCAGTCAGGTTCAGTGCTTCCAGGGCCGCGGCAGAGCCTTCCAGTTCATCCTCACGGCCTTCTGAAGATTGCCTCAATGATGGTTCGCCGCCTGCGATGATGCCCACGACCTGCGACGGATCAGACTGAAACGTCGGAGGACATTCTGCGGCGTCAAGCACGCCCAATCGACCTGAAGTTCCTGCGCCGAGGTAGACCAGCCTTCCGCCCTCGCGCATGCGCGCAATCAAGTCCTCAATGAAGTCAGTCAACGCACCAGCGCCCGTGCGCAAAGCCTGAAGGGCCATTGACTGGTCTTCGATCATCAGATCGACAATTCCGCGCACCTCCTTGCTGCACAAGGTCATCGAGCGTGGATGGCGCTGCTCGGTGAGCACATGACTTCGGTCGGGAGGCAAGGCGGGCGACGCGGACATGAGCAATTAGGGTAGCAGCGCGCTGGGTGGCAGGAGAAGAGGTCACTCTTCGGCCGAAGTTCAACGCCGCCTGCCGATTGCCCAACGCACTTGGCGTAGAATCCTGTCATGCGACAACCCAACTCTCGCCTGGCATGCTTCGTGGTGGCATTCGCTGCACTCGCGGTCGGCGAAACCCTTGCCGTGCGGGCAGCTCCGCCTGCGTCACAGCCCGAAACCCAGCCGGCCGTTGATCAGCCGCGCGTGCTGGTGTTTTCCAAGACCGCTGGATTCCGTCACGACTCCATTGCAGACGGCATCACCGCCATCAGGGCGATGGGGGCGAAGCATGGATTTGCCGTCGATGCAACGGAAGATGCGGCTCAAATCAACGAAGAACAGCTCGCACGATTTCGCGTCGTCGTCTTCCTGAACACCACCGGCGATGTCCTGGACGACAAACAGCAGGACGCCTTTGAGACCTTCATTCACCGCGGCGGCGGGTTCGTCGGTGTGCATGCGGCGACTGACACCGAGTACGACTGGAAATGGTACACGCAGCTCGTCGGCGCGCAATTCGCCAGCCATCCCAAAATCCAGGAGGCGACCATCGATGTCGTCAATCGCGACCATGCGTCCACCAAGTCATTGCCTGCGAAGTGGAAACGTACCGATGAGTGGTACAACTTCAAGCAGCATCCGGTCGAGAACGCCGAAGGTGCGTTGACGGTACTCGCGACGCTTGACGAATCGACCTACGAAGGCGGCTCGATGAAGGCCGAGCACCCGGTCATCTGGTGTCAGGAATTCGACGGCGGCCGCGCCTGGTACACGGCGCTGGGGCATACGAAAGAAAGCTACGCCGAGGAGAATTTCCTGCAGATGCTGCTGGGCGGGATTCAATGGGCCATGGGCACGACGAAGTGATGAGGTGACCTCGATTCGTCACCCCGCAGAATGCGTCTTTCACCGTAGGTGTTTGGCCAGGAGCTGTTGTCTTTCATGCGCGCCATCATCCTTTCCATCGGCGATGAACTCACGCTCGGGCAGACGCTCGACACGAATTCGCAATGGCTCTCTGCGCAGCTGGCGGAGCGATCGGTCATTGTGGTGGAGCACCGCACGCTCGCCGATGATCGCGAAGCCATGGCCGCGGCGGTTCGCGAAAGTGCATTGCGATGCGACCTGCTTATCAGCAGCGGCGGACTCGGGCCAACCGATGATGATTTGACCCGCGAAGCGGTGGGCGACGTGGTCAACCCGGGGGAACCGCTCGTGAATGACCCTGAATCGCTCGCGCATCTGCAGAACTGGTTTGCCGGCAAAGGTCGCCCGATGCCGCGCATGAACAACAAACAGGCGACTCGGCCGCGCGCATTTCGGTGCCTCGCGAATCCCAACGGCACGGCCCCGGGTATCGCCGGGGTGCATGGAAAATGTTGGATTTTCTGTCTCCCCGGCCCGCCTCGCGAGATGCATCCGATGTTTCAGTCGTTTGTCTTGCCCGCGCTGCCGGCGGATGGCGACAGGATCATTCGCACCGTCCGGCTTCAGGAATTCGGCATGGGCGAATCGGTCGCGGCGGAGAAGCTGGGCGAACTCATGCAACGCGATCGCAACCCCCTCGTCGGCACCACCGCGAGCGATTCCATCGTCAGCGCGCGAATCCGTGCGCACGGTTCGCGCGATTGGGTTGAGCACGAGGTTGCTGCGGTTGTGCAACGCGTGCGCGACGCGTGGCATCCATACGTGTTTGCTGAAGGCGATGGTTCGCTGGCCGAGGCCGTCGGAGAGCTGCTCGTGCGGAAGGGCAAGAAGCTCGCGACAGCGGAAAGCTGCACCGGCGGCTGGCTGGGCAAGAGCATCGTCGATCGTACGGGATCAAGCGCGTACTACGTTGGCGGCTGGGTGACGTATTCCAATGAATTGAAGGCCAGACTCTTGGATGTTCCGGAAGATCTGATTGATCGCCGCGGCGCGGTGTCGCCGGAAGTCGCGGGCTTCATGGCGTGCGGCGCGCTGGACAAGAGCGGCGCCGACTATGCCCTCGCCATCACGGGTGTCGCCGGGCCGGATGGCGGGACGGCGGAGAAACCGGTCGGCACGGTGTTCATCGCGTTGGCGATCAGGAGTTCGCCGACAAGCGTTCGTCGATTTGAATTCCCCGGCGAGCGTGCCGTCGTGCGGGACCGTTCGGTGAAGGCTGCGCTGCAGATGCTGCGCTTTGAACTCCTGGGTGCGGCCGCGGCACCGATGATCTGGGAGAAGATGGATCCTGCCTTGAGGGTAACGCGATCGTGTGCGTCTCGGTAAATCCTGGCGAAGCCGCACTGCTGGCGCTTGGTTCGAATCTGGGCGATCGCCACTCGAATCTGAATGCCGCTGTCGAGGATCTGCGCGCCACGGCCGGAATTGAGATTGTGCGCGTGAGTTCGTTCATTGAGACCGAACCTGTCGGCATGAGCGGTCAACCGTGGTTTCTCAACGGCGCGGTCAGCATTCGCACATCACTCTCTCCGCGGATGGTTCTGGAACGATGTCTTGCGATTGAGCTCGCGCATGGCCGAGATCGAAGCGTCGACCACTCGATGCGCCACGCGTCCCGCACGCTGGACATTGATCTTCTGCTCTTCGGCGATCGCATCATCAACGAACCCGGCCTGCACGTGCCGCACCCGCGCTTGCATGAACGACTGTTTGCGATGGTTCCCGCCGCGGAGATTTCGGGCGACATGCGACATCCCACGCTGGACGCGACGATCGCAGAACTACTTTCCCGGAAACTGGCTGCCGCGAGCTGAAATGCGCAAAATCAACTCGCCAGACGCAGTAACTGATGGAGATTCCGCGTCTTCAATCGTGGCGATTGAGATCAATGGATTTTCGTCAACGTCGTCGCGCACGCTAACGGCAAGTGGAATACGCTCATGGCCGCTTGTGTTGAATTGGAGATGGATTTGAAGATCCACCCGTCGTCCGCAAATTCGTTCCCCGGAGATTTCATGAGAATCGTTCTGACTGCCGCCACAATGACCTTTGCCGCCTCATTTGCTGGATTGGCGTCTGCGCAAAGCGATGCGCCCACTGCCATCTCGGCCAAGCCAGTCGATGCTGAGACTGTCAAGAAAGCTGAGGGCATGCTGAAAGCATCCGCCAAAGCCTACGCAAGTGCGAAAGCACTCGCGGACACGATCACGTTCACCGCAAAGACTCCGCAAGGCGACCAGTCGCAATCCATGAAGATCATGCTGCAAGGCGACGACAGCGCACGGGTGACCATGGATGAAATGACCCTGACCGTGTTGGGCAAAGCCTTGTACGCGGAGAAGTCCGGAATTGCGGACCGTTACGCACAGTTCGACATTGACGGCGACATCGCCTCCGCGCTCGGGAATGAAATCGGTTTTGTTCCGCCGCAATTTGTGGCCCGAACCACCGATGACACGCAGCGGCTGATTGATGCGTGGACGTTTCAGATGTTGCCCAACGCCAAGATCACAGATGTGACGATCGCCAAATCAGATGCGGGAGAGGAACTCCAAAGCATCGTGCTCACGAGTGATGAAGGCACGGGCGCGATTCACATGAATGCCAAGAGCATGCTTGTGCAGGAAGTGCTGATGCACATCAAACCGCAAGGCGCACCGGCCGAGTTCGACATGAACGTCATCCTTGCTTACGCGCCGAAAGTGATGGACGCGCTTGAACCTGCAATCACCTTTGAGCCGGGCTCGCGTCAGAAGGTGTCATCGCTCGATGATCTGAAGATCGACCTCAGCGGCAAGGCCGCCCCGGACTTCACGCTCGAATCCCTTGACGGCAGCAAGGTCACGCTCAGCGAGCTCAAGGGCAACGTGGTCATACTCGACTTCTGGGCGACCTGGTGCGGACCATGCAAGATGGCGCTTCCGAAGTTGAACGAATTCGCGCAATGGGCGAAAGACAACAACAAGGCCGTCAAGGTCTACGCCGTGGATGTGTGGGAGCGGACCAAGGGTGACGAAACCAAGAGAGCTGTGACGGAGTTCTGGACGAGCAAGGGCTACGTCATGCCGACGCTTCTCGACACGGGCGATGAAACAGCCAAGAAATACGGCTTTGACAGCATTCCCACCACCATCGTGGTTGGCCCCGACGGCAAGGTGTTCACGATTCATGTTGGATTCAATCCGGACATGGTCGAGGAATTGAAGAAAAACGTGGAAGAAGCCCTCGCCGCGGTCAAATGATTCGGACGGAAAAGTGCGCAAAGCCCTCGGCGCGTGCCGGGGGCTTTTCAATTTGTGATTGGGCATGAATGGCCGCCGAGTCGCGTATGATGTGTTCAGGAGTACGCACATGTTTCGATCCACCTTCAGGTTGTCGCATGTCGTTCTGGGGCTTTTGGTGGCTGCAGCGGTGTTCGTCAGACCGGCGTTCGCGCAGTCCCACGAACCCAACCCTGAAGCGATGAAGGCTTTTGGCGAAATGCTCAAGGCCTGGCGCGCCATGCCGGCGATTGGCGTGAAGACCACGGTCAAGATCGAACTGATGGAAGGCGACGTGGCTGCAAGCAGCGAAGAAGTGAAGGGCGAATTCCTCTTTGGCCCGAATCGCAGTGCGGTCGTGAAACTCCGGGGCTTCACCTGCTACCTCACTCCGCCGCCGCCCGACGCCAAGCCCGAACCGGGCATGGATTTCGTGCCGGGCACTCTTGCGGCGATTCATGAGAAGGACACAAACGACTATTTCATCTCCACCGACGACGGCTCGGCCTACTACGCGCTGTTGAGCTGTTTCGTGGACATGCCGTTCCCTGAACTGGCCATCATGCTTGGTGAAGACTCGCCTGAAGATGTGGTGATGCAGTTTCACCCCAAAGCCCCTTGGCTTCAGCCGACGCTGGTCGCGGATGAGCAGAAGGATGGCAAGGACTACCAACACATTACTTTGACGTCCGACTTCAACAAGATGGATGTGTATCTCGATCCGAAGACCAAGCTCATGCAGAGCGCCACGCTCGAGATCTCCGGCGGCGATCTCGTTCGTGACGGCGCGACGTTGGTGTACAAGTACGCTTGGGAGTACGAACCCCACGACAAACCGTTGGATCCAAGCGCATTCAAATTTGATCCCGCGCAAAGGCAGAAGGTCGACCTGATGGCTTCGCTGATGCCCAAGGCGCAAGTGCCGGAAGGCGGCGTCGAAGGCGAGAATGGCGGTGGCGGCGGCGTAAATGCGCTCGTCGGCAAGCCTGCGCCGCCGGT
>CAZCGB010000079.1:0-9115 GCA_964498045.1 uncultured Isosphaeraceae bacterium | reverse complement strand
GGTTGTAGGCGTCGGGCAGGCTCGGCGCGGCGCCGTGACGAAGCGTCTGCGTCGCGTCATCGAGAAGCAGCACCGATGCCGACATGCCTTCGGCGCACTCTTCAACGGCGAGGCACAGCGCGGTCAGCACTTCCGAGAGCGGGCGCCCGAGCGTGAGCAGATGCAACACCTTGTTCTGTCCGGTGAGCAGCTGCTCTGCCCGCTTGCGTGCACTGATGTCAATCAGCGTGCCCATCATGATCTCGCGGCCGTCCTCATCGATCGACAGCTCGACGTTTTCGACAACCCAGATGGGCGAGCGATCCTTGCGGCGAAACATGCGCTCGTACTCGGTGACCGAGCCGCGTTCACGCAACAGGCGCACGAAGTCGTCGCGATCCTGCGGCGAGTGGTACAGGTCGGAAGCGGGACGGCTCAGCAATTCCTCACGCGAGGCGTACCCGAACATGTGCGCGAAAGAATCGTTGCAATCGAGGATGCCGCCTTCCGGCGTGGAGCGGAACATGCCCGCGAGATTCCGCTCGAACAGATCCCGGTAGCGGCGTTCACTCTCGCGAAACGTCGCTGCGGCTGGGCCGCCCTCTGTTGGCACGATGACCTGGCTCGCAAGAGCCGCTGCGGACGGGGACTTGGAATGCTTGGCCACGCCGGGATCCTTGGGAGCGAGCGCCGCCTCGCGACGCAATCTCTGCGATCTGCATGAACGCAAGCGGCGAGGCTCCGCGTATCTTCCGGCCTCTCCCGGCGGCGGTCAAGCAACAAGTTGATGGATGCAAGCCAATTCAGGCCGGCCGCACGCCGCGCAACATGCCGCTGAGACGTTCCACCTGCTGTTTGCGGATGGAATCGAGCACCGCCCGGGCGATTTTAAACTCGGCCCGTTCGTCGGGCACATTGGCGCAATGCTCCTGAATCAGCGCATACACGAACTTGAACGCATCGCGCGGCTGCTGCATTTGATCCAGCGCATCCACCAGGTCCTGGGTCGTCACTGATTCGTCGAACAGGTCGCGCAAGGACATTGACGGCGATTCCTTAACCCGGCACGCGTTCAACCGGGCCGAACACAAGTCGTACAGCACCGCGCCGCTCCAAGTCAGGCGTTCGATGAGGTTCTGCTTGTCGAGGCGCGCCTCGCGGAAGAAATCGACGCCTTCGCGATTGAGCAGATGGCGCAGGTCCAGCGGCAGCAGCAGCTTCACCCCCACTCGATCCTGCTGCAGGAACTTGTTGTTCAGCAGGGGCCAGACCAGCGCCCGCATGCGCTCGGGCTCACCGTTGATGAGCGTGGGCTCATCAATTCGATCGACCAGTATCAGCAACGATGAGTACCCGAATGGCCGAATGATGTTGAGCAGGCGGCCGAACATGGCGTAGCGAAAATCATCGTCATCGGTGCGCGGGAAACCCATGCGATCGAGATCACCGACGCTGAAGTGCCGAAGCGATGCGCGAAATGACTCCGTCGGGCGATCGAGCACGCGGATGTGCCGCGCGAGGTCGCGCGCCACGCGGTTGGCCCGCATCCAGAGAAACCCTGCCCGGGCAAGAGATGTCAACGTCAACGCGGCCGCCACGCCGATTGCTGCGTACCACAGCCACAATTGTTCAGTCGGTTTCCAGAGCAGGACATAGGCCGTCGCCGCTGCACACAGCAGGAACATGAGCCCCGCAAGCCACACGAGCAAACCCCCGCCGTTGAACGACCGAAATCGTACGGCCCGCTTGAGCCTTGCGGTGCGAGAAGCCGCGGCGGCCGGACGGTCGTAGCAGGTTTGGAGCGTGACGAAGTCTTGCCTGGCCTGCTTCTCAAGATGACGAAAACCGCGATTGGAATGCTCGCCCAGGAGCGTCGCGGAATCCGGCCGCGCATCGCCCACCGCCTGATCGACAAGCTTGGGAACAATGGCCGCCATCATCGCGTCGATGTGATCGACGAGTTTGAGGTTCTTCAACGAATCGACCGCGTACGACTTGCCGCTGGCGCGGGCGAATCGATCAAGCACCGGGTTGAGCTCGTCGTAGATGACCGGCAAGCATCGCGCGTCGGCGTTCTCGCGATTGTGGATCGCCAGTTCATCTTCGATCTGCAGACGGATGGCGGTCTTGCCCGAACCGCGCTCGCCGAAGACGATGGATGACGCGGGCTGCGCGAAGTCGCCGCGGATCTTCTCGTAGTCGGGATGGTGGCATGCTGTTTCGACGCGCGCGAAGACGCTGTCGTGCCGCGCCTCTTCGGCCCTGAATGGGTTCTCCGATATCTGATAATGACCGAGGAAGGTGGCGAGGTTCATGGCGTTGTGATTCTAATCAACGCCGCCACGCCGGGTCTGACAAAGGAAGCGTCGGAGAGGCCGGCGGGCCGTTCGTCACTCAATTCGGGTCTACCTCCCGCCCCCCCATGCGGTCGCCAGTCCCGGCGCATCACACACATTCAGTGTGCCACGCGCTTGCCAAGGTACTGGGCCACTTCCTTCACCAATGCATCGACAGTCTTGCGATCAGGGCCTTCGAGGTTCAGTCGCAGCAGCGGTTCGGTGTTGCTGGCGCGGACGTTGCACCACCAGCTGCCCATGTCCACCGTGATGCCGTCGAGCGTGTCGGTCTTGGCCTTGGGATATGCGCGGCGGAGATCATCCATCGCCGCTTCCTTGTCGTCCGTCTCGAAATTGATTTCGCCGGACTGGGTGTAGCGCTTTGCCGGTGCGATCAGTTCGCTCATGCACTTGTTCGATGACGCGAGCCCGCTGACCACCGACGCGAAGGCGATCGCGCCCGAGTCGGCGTTGAAATTCTTCTGGAAATAGAAGTGGCCGGAGAGCTCGCCGCCGAACACGGCCTTGTTCTCCGCAAGCGCCTGCTTCATGAACACGTGGCCGACGCGGCTCTTGATCGGCTTGCCTCCCGCTTCCACGATCATCTCCGGCAAGGCCTTGGTCGAGCGCAGATCGAACACCACCGCCGCGCCCCCACCGCCCTTCTTTTCCTTCAGGAACTGCTGGCTGAGCCACGCTGTCAGATGATCGCATCCGACGGTCTGGCCCTTTTCATCAATCACGACGCAGCGGTCGGCGTCGCCGTCGAAGCAAATGCCGACGTCGGCTTTCTGCGCGATGACTGCCGCCTTCACTTCCTCCAGATTCGACTCCACGAGCGGGTTGGGCTCATGCACGAACTCACCCGATGAATTGTCGAAGTTGATCTTGGTGACCTTGAGGCCTGTCACGTCCCCGCCGCCGAACACCTTGGGGATCATCGTGCCCGCCATTCCATTGCTGGCGTCGATGACGACCTTCAACTGCCGCGACCCGTCCAGCAGTTTCGGATGGATGAACTGCTTGACGTGCTCGGCGTAATCCTTCCACAGGTCGCGTTTCTCCTCGCGGCCGGGCTTTGCCGTGAGCTTCTCGCGGTCGGCCATTGCGGAATATCGGCGGATGTCGTCGAGTCCCGTCGTCATGCCCACAGGCTTCGCGGCGATCTTGGAGATCTTGAAGCCGTTGTAGTTCGACGGATTGTGCGACGCGGTCGTCTGCACCCCCCCAGCGCAGCCCAACTGGTTGATCGCGAAGTACACGAACGGCGTATCGACGAGACCGACATCGATCACGTGTGCGCCGAAATCCTTGATGCCCTGCTTGAGCGCGTCAGCAAGTTTCGGCGAACTCTTGCGCATGTCGTGGCCGACGACGATGTGCCGCATCATCGGATCATCGTGCCCGGCCTTCTCGGCCTGCTCCATGAGGTACTGGGCCGTGCCGTAGCCGATCTGCCACGCGAGTTTCTCGTTGAGAGGTTTGGGATACGTGGCACGGACGTCGTAGGCTTTGAAGACTTTGCCAAGCATGCGGTAGGCGACTCCTCTTGGGGGCAGGATGATAGCGACGAATGCACGCCGCCGTGACGCGAGACTCACCCGTCGAACACATCCTCAAAAGTCGGATCGCTTCCGAAGTCTTGCTCGCGTTCGCGCTCCATCTCCTCAACTTCGACGCCTTCGGGCAGCGCGGCGAGAAACGCCTTGCCGTAGAACTTGGTGACGATGCGCGGATCGAGCACCGCGACCTGGCCGGTGTCGGTCTTCGAGCGGATCAGCCGGCCGATGCCCTGCTTGAAGCGGATGACCGCTCGCGGAATCTGGTCTTCGTTGAACGGGTTGCCGCCGCACTTCTGAATCTGTTCCTGCCTCGCTTCGACGATCGGCCGATCGGGCACGTCAAACGGCAGGCGCGCGATGATGACGTTCCGAAGCGCGCGGCCGCGCACATCCACCCCCTGCCAAAAGCTCGCGGTTCCCAGCAGCACGCTGCGCTCGTTCTCGCGAAAGCGTTTGAGCAAAGCCGCGGCGAGTCCATCCTCGCCCTGCACGAACATCGGCATGTCTTCCTCGGCGAGAATCGGCCGCAGCTCGCGCGCGACTTTGCCGAGCATGGCGTAGGAGGTGAACAGCACGAACGCCCCGCCATCGGTTTGCCTGATCAAGTTTGCGATCGTCGGCACGATCTTCTGCACGTAATTCGGCTGATTGGGTTCCGGCAGCGTGCGATCGATCAGCACGCGCATCTGCCGTGCGAAGTTGAACGGGCTGCCGAGTTGCAGCGTCGGCGAGCCTTCGCACCCGAGGCGACGAATCAGGTGGTTGAAGTTGCCGGGCGATGTCGCGAGCGTAGCCGAGGTCATCGTCACGCTCACATCCTGGCTGAACAGGTGCGTCTTGAGCATCGGCGCGACATCCACCGCCATCGCACGCAGCGAGATGCGCGGCTGATTCGCTCGACGCGATGTGCTGCGCGGCGTCCGACCACGGCCACGCCTGGTGTTGCCCGCATCCTCCGCATCCAGATTCGCGATGATGTCGGCCGACGACGACGGCGAGGCATACTGCTCCGCGCCTTCAAGGAAATACACGCAGCCTTCCAATTGCTGCTGCAGCAACGCCTCGGCGGTGCCGGCGATTTCTTCAGCCCGCATGGCGTAACTGTTCAACTCGTATTGATCGGCCTCCTTGTCGGTCTTCTCCTTCATCAGCATTAACTGCTTCGCGAGTTCCTTCATCACCGGCGTGAGGTCATTGCCCACGATGGCCGGAGCGTTGATGCGGCCGTTCTTCGGGCCCGCCGTGCTTTGCCAGACGATCAGACTGCTGAAGAGCCGCTCCATCGCGTCGCGGGCTTCCAGCGCAAGATTCACCGCGTCGTCGATGCGATGCTCGTTGCCGTCGGTCAATCGGAGCGTGGCGAGAAAGCCCTTGCGCTGACGGCTGTCATAGAGCAGCTTCAACAAGTGCCGCACGCGGCCCTCGCTCAAACTCAAGCCGAAGTGATCCGCTGCCACCTCCTCCACGCAGTGGGCTTCATCCAGGATCACGTGCTGATGCGCAGGAAGAAAACCGACACCCGCTGCTTGCAAGGCCAGATCGCTGAAATACAGGGCATGATTGCACACCAGCAGGTTGCCGTTCTCCATCCGCCTGCGCGATTCCTGATAGAAGCACTTCGTATAGTTCGGACATTTGCGGCCCATGCAGTTGTGTGCGTCGGACTGCGCGTAATCCCAGACCTCCGGTCGCGCAAGCTGCGGCAACGTCGCCAGCGTGCCATCGCGCGTTTGATACGCCCAGTCGGTCAGCACTTCGAGCGAGTGCTTGGCCTCCTCATCGATGAACAGCCGATCCTGTTTCTCGCTGGCGAGTTTCAGTCGCCGCAGCGAGAGGTAGTTGCCGCGCCCTTTCACCAGCACGGCGGTGAATTCATCGGGAATCACCGCGTTCAGCAGCGGAATGTCCTTCTCGATGAGTTGTTCCTGCAGATTGATGGTATTGGTGACAATGACGACTTTTTCGCCGTTCTCAATCACGCGCTTGATGGCGGGAAGCAGGTACGCAAAGGATTTGCCCACACCCGTGCCGGCTTCGACGACGAGGCGGGACTTGTTTTCCATCGCACGCTGCACCGCTGCCGCCATTTCGGCCTGTTCGGGGCGCGACTCGAAATCGTTCAAGCGACGGGCGATGGCGCCGTCGGGAGAAAGCATGTGTGCGACATCGAGAGGCATTGCCTGATTGTAAGTGCGGATCAGCAATTCGCGCCGGAATCATGACCCGTCGGCGCGGCGTTTGAATCTGCTTTGCTTGTGCAGCAGCGACTCCAGCAAAACGCCATTCATCGAAGCGCGCTTCGCCGCATCTGGCCAGAGTTCCTCCAGTACCGGCAGCACATCGCGCCGCAGACGCGCGCGGCGTCTGCTCACATCCTTGTTCGATGCATCCTCGCGCCATTCGATGTCCGCCTTGCGGCACATCTCTTCGCAATCATGTTTGCGCACATGCAGCAATGGTCGCAACAGTGTCAGACCTCCCATGGCTCGCGACATGCGCATGCCCGTCAGGCCTCGTGGCCCCGCGCCGCGGCACATGGCCATGAGCACGGTCTCCAGTTGATCCTCCGCGTGGTGCGCGACCAGCACATGCTTCGCGCCGATTTCCCCGGCGACCTTCGTCATCGCCGCATAGCGCAATCGCCGCGCGTTGGCGTACGTGTTCCCCCTCTCGAACGCGGGATGCACGTGCTCGATGTGACACTCGACGCCGAAGCGCCCGCACAGCAACATGACCCAATCCGCATCCGCATCCGCTGCATCGCGCAGATGATGATGGACATGCACCACCACCGGCTCGAACAGCATTGACAATCGACGCGTTCGACGCCGCAATGCGATGCACGTCAGCAGCAGCGCGACAGAATCCGCACCGCCACTGACGCCCACAATGACCTTCTCAAGGCGCGCCGGGCAAACTGCTCCCGCCGAGAATGTCAGGCCACAGCGGGCAAGTTGCCGATCTACTTCTCGGACCAGTGGATGCCGCCTCGCTGCGATGGACAGCGTGGCTCGCTTCGCTTCAGCCCGTGTTGTCGCGGCGTGGTTGTTCATGCCGCCTGAATCGTATCCAGACCGTCGCAGGCTCGGACCTCGGACTTGACCATGAACGGATTTTGGAGGCTCGTACAATCCGATGAGTGACCCCACAGCTCCCCTCGACATGCTCCTCGCCGATTCATCGTTCCTGTCGTGGCTGCCGACCATCGCCATGATCGGCGGCATCCTCACGCTGGGGACCGCGATGATGGTGTTCTTCAACCGCCGCGAGCGGCAACTAAAATCCATCGCCGCGCAAATCGGCAACGACCTCGAAGAAGCCCGCGCCCTGCGGCAGCAGCTCGATGAAGCCCACACCCTGGCGTCGAACATGATGGTGACGGCGCAGCGACTTTCAGCCCGGCTGGATGAACGCGTCGCGGCCCTGGACATGGCTTCGCTCCGAATGAACGCCACGCGCAATGCACTGCCTCGCACAGCCCCGCTTTCGCCCCCCCCCGCCCGGCCGCGGTCGCGCGACACATCGCCAATCGTTTCAGCGACCGCCCGTGAAAATGACCTTGCCCTCTCGCCTGTGTTGACATCAATTGCCACGGCCATGGCGCCCCCGCCCGCTCACGCCATCCGGTCAACGGTGGAGATCAAGCCGGCCATGGACCCGTTCACACAACAGGTCTACGACCTGGCTGATGCAGGGCACCCGGCGGTCACCATCGCACGAGACCTGAACGAACAAGTCGGAAAGATCGAATTGGTTCTCGCACTACGCAGTCGATAAATGTGCTGCGATTGCACACGCATACATGAGCGAAGCGGCGGGGCAGGCCGCTGGGAATCACTTCGCCATGCTGAATGTGATGCTGCCGTTGCTGGTCTTGACCACAGATTTTTCGCCCGCACCCATGTGGGCTACTGCACTGTTCCTGTCGACCTGATCCGAGTTCACGCCTTCGCCAGCGATCGTCAATGACCCGTTGCTGGTGTTGAGCTCGACATCACCCGCAAAGGCCTTGCCGACAACGACGCGAATGGACGCGTTGCTGGTGTCAAGCATGATCGGTCCAACGACGCCACCATCCAGTTCGAGATCAATGGCGCCATTGGAAGCGTGAATCGTGGCCTTGCCCTTGATGGCCGCGGCGTTGACCGAGGCATTCGAGGTCTTGGCGCTCAGCTCGCCCGCCAGACCGGTGATGGTGATTGAGCCGTTGCTGCTCTTGACGGTTGCCGGGCCGCCGTGATCGGCGATGTTCACCGAGCCGTTGGAAGTCTCAATGCTCAGTTCTCCACCGCAGGACTTGACGATGACCTTGCCATTGGATGTGAGCACAGTGACGCCTCGCGCATCCGGGGTGCGGATGGTCAATGACGCGCCATCGCTGCCGCGCGGCCCTCCGGGGAATGTCGGCTTGATGTGCAGCGCGTGCGCGGTGTCGCGCGAGACGTCGAGTCCTGCCTGGATGAGCCGATCATCCGCCTGCTGCTGCGTGTCGCCTTCGCACACGATTGACGCGTCGATCTGAACATCGCCGCGCGAGGCATCGGCGATGATCTCGACCGATCCGTTGCGAGATTCGACGGTGATGGGCGAGTCCTCGACATGCTTGGCGACCGCGTTCTTCGTCCCCTTCGCCGTGGGCTTGCTCATGAACGAACAGCCGGCTGTGACCACCAGCGGAAGGGCGGCGACCGCGGCGACGACCATCCTGAACATGTGCGGACGGAACGCTGAGACGATGGAATGAAGCATTGGCTGCATATGTGGCTCTTGGGATTTCAGACCTGTTTCTTGCAGCCCTCTGGACCCTCTACTACGCGCGCCGGGCTGCGTCCAGCGCAAGGATTTCGAAGATGACATGCGATGCGAGCAACGCGGTGCTGCCACGCACATCGCGATCCGGCAGCACCTCCACCACATCTGCGCCGACGATATTCGCGCCCTTGCACAGTCGAAGCAGGCTCAGCGCCTCGCTGCTAGTGAATCCGCCGCAGCAGGGTGTGCCCGTGCCAGGCGCGAAGGCGGGATCAACGCAGTCAATGTCGAATGTGAGGTACGTCTCGTCATCGCCCAGGCCCTTGACGAAGTTGGTGATCTGCTTTCTCCCTGCCGCCGATGTCGCCTGCTCGGGAGTCAGCATCGTGAAGCCGTGCTTGCGGCCGTAATCCAGGTCTTCGGTCGTGTTGAGCGGACCGCGAACGCCCATGCTCAGCATTCGCGTGGGATCGATCAGTCCTTCCT
>CAZCGB010000078.1:0-9131 GCA_964498045.1 uncultured Isosphaeraceae bacterium | reverse complement strand
TCGCATCCACCATTTCCGCAGGCTGGGATTCGCGCGACGCCAAGGGCGACCTGACTCGCGCGACCAAGGACCTCGGCAAGTCGGTCGGCGACCTCGCGCTGACCCCTCCCCAGACGCAGATGGTGTGCGAACAGATTCAACGAATGAAAAACCTGAAGCGGCGCATGATCGAGGATGTCGCGATTCTCGCCACCGGTCGTGTCGATGTGTCGTTCGCGAACGTGTATGTGAGCGACAACGACATCGAGAAATGGGTCGAGTCAATGGGAGGAACGGTGTCGCAATGATCGACTTCTGCGCAATCTGCGCCATAGCCGCATTGGGATTCACGGCTCCGCCATCCGCGCCGGTGCCTTCCTCGCGCCCCAGCGCTTCACAGCCCTCGTTGCGCGAGAAGTCGCCCGCCGCCGCGCTCGCCCACTGCATCCGAACTCTGACCGAGGAAGCGAAGAAATCTAAGTCTGACGGCGTGCTGGTGCGAAGCTCCGCCGACTTCGCGAAGGAATTCGGCGATCCGCTGCCGGAGCCGCTGGTGCGCGAGCATCTCATGCGCCCCATCGACAGGGACCGCTTCATCGACGCGTACGTGCGCTGGCAGCTGACATCGTTCGCGCCTGATCTGGATGCGGCGAACATGAAGGATCGCGAATTCGCGGCGCTGGTGACATCGCTGCCGGCGTGCGTCGACAACCCGCAGGCCGACGCCGCGTTGATCGACGCGTTGCAGCGGGCGTCCAAGGTCGGCATGCTCAGCGAATCACAGCAGGCGGAGATCAATACGAGACTGAACGATCTTGCGGCCAAGACCAGCGCGGCCTCGGCCATGGCCATGCCCGCAATGCAGCTGCGCCAGTGGTTTCGCCAGCAGTTCGATGCGGCGAATCAGCAGCAGCGTTTCCTGATGCTGCTGATGGACGCCGCCACCGCTCTTGCCTCGGCCGGCTGGCCGGTAGATGACGCCAAGGCGGTGATCGATCGAGCAACCGAGAAAGCGGCGGAAACGCGCGAATTCACCAGCGAACAGCGCCGTGCATTCTGCGTCGCCATGCAGCGCTGCATCACCGGCACACGCATGTATGTGACCAGCGCGGGAATCAGCGAAGGCGCGATTTCCGTGAACTACGCGTCATCTGGAATCTTCGACTTCGACGTGCAGCGCTGGATCAAGGCGGTGATGCGTGAGCCCTGAACGCAGAACTACAGCCGCTTCACGCTATCACCGACAGATGCTCTTGCCATACTTCGGCGAAGTAGGCCAGTCCCGGCTTGCCGCGTCGCATGCGCTCATCGTCGGGTGCGGCGCGCTGGGTTGCGCGATCGCCGACTTGTTGACTCGCGCGGGCGTCGGCACGCTCACGATTGTCGATCGCGACATCATTGAACTGACCAATTTGCAGCGGCAGGTGCTGTTTGACGAGCGCGATGTGCGCAATGGCACGCCAAAGGCCGAGGCGGCGAAGGCCCGGCTGGGGCACATCAACGCCGACGTCGTCGTGCATGCGCATGTCGATGACTTCAATCATCAGAATGCCGAGCGATTGGCGCGCGGGGCCGACGTCATTCTTGATGGCCTCGACAATTTCGAGACGCGTTACCTGCTGAACGATCTCGCGGTGTCAAAGGGCCTGCCATATGTCTACGGCGGCGCAGTGGGTGTGAGCGGGGTGAGCATGTGCGTGCTGCCAAATAGCGCGACGCGGCAAGCCGAGGCCGCGTCCAAGGTGAGATGGACGCCGGAACAATGCACGCCTTGTCTGCGATGCGTGTTTCCAGAGGCTCCGCCGCCAGGCGCGAGTCCGACGTGCGACACCGCGGGCGTGCTCGGGCCCTTGATTCAGATGATCGCTTCGCACCAGGCGGCGCAGGCCCTGAAGCTGCTCATCGGCAACATCGCCGCCGTCGATCGAAGCCTGCTGTCGATCGATGCATGGAGCAACGACACGCGGCGATTCGACATCGGCGCAGCCCGCAATCCGCGGTGCATCTGCTGCGGACTGGGCGAATTCGAATTCCTGCGTGGCGACGGCGGACAGCTCGCCGCAGCATTGTGCGGACGCGATGCAGTGCAGATTTCGCCCGGCCACGCATCGACCGTCATCGACCTCGCCGCGATGACCGTCACGCTTGCGCCGCACGGTACGTTCACGCACAACCGCTTCCTTCTCCGCGGCGAGTTCGCGAGCGAGCGCGGCGACGCGGACGCTCCCATCGAATTGACGCTGTTTCCCAACGGCCGGGCCATCATCAAAGGCGTGAGCGGGCCCGAACAGGCCCGTTCAATTTACGCGCGGTACGTCGGCATGTGACGTCTTCGTTCGGTGGAATACCATCCTGCGAATTCCATTGATGATCGCCTCAACTCAGAATCCAAGGATCAACACATGACCGCCGCAACCACCTCCTCCATCATCGCCGAGACGAAGCCCGCCGCGATGAATATCGCGTATTTCATCACGCAGGCGCTGCAACGTTCGCTTGGGTATGCCGAGCGCGTGTTCAACGACATACCCGCTGACAAGTTCGCCAGCAGCGTGATCGTCAACGCGAACCATCCGGCGTTCGTGGCCGGTCATCTGCTGTTGTATCCCAACCGCATTTTCACGCTTGTCGGCCGCAAGGATCTGGTGGTCGATCACGGACCGTGGCAGGAGCTCTTTCAGGCCGGCGCGCCGTGCCTGAATGACGCCTCGAAGTATCCGTCGAAAGACGCGCTGCTGAAAGTGTTCTTCGACGGGTATCGCAAGGTCGTGGAAGTTCTGCCGCAGGTCGGTGATGAGACGATGCGACAGGACAACCCCATCGAAGGCCGCATGCGCGAAATCTTTCCGAAGATCGGCATCGCGGTGACCTTCATGTGCACCAGCCATCTGATGATGCACCTCGGCCAGGTCAGCACCTGGCGCCGCGCCGCGGGACTTGGCCCGGCCATGTGAGCCCACGATGTAAAGTTGCGCAAAAACCGCGGATGCCGATTGGCCGAAACGCCTCAATTCGCCGCCGGCCATTCATCCATCGCCGGTTTGACGATGAATGAAACATTTCAGCCCCGAAATGGGTTTGAACTTTTGACCCCGCGAGCGGTATGACTGCGCACATGCGCCGCAATAACCAGCAGCACGATCCAGCAAATGGGCCGTGGCCGGCGGATTCCTTCGCAGATGCCAGACTTGCCCGGCCGATTCATCTCATCTTCAGCCACTGATCAAACAGGCGACAATTGATTGGTTCCAGGCGTTTCGTGCAGCCGCTCCAGAGAGTCTCACATGCCCATGTCCAAGTCCTTGACTTTGCAGGTTTCCCAGACGATGCGTTCCGCGCGCTCGCGCTCGCTTGCTGCGCTTCTGCTCGCATTGCTGGCGCAGTTGGCGTTTGGCCCCGCAGCAGATGCCCAGGGCACGATGGGTCAGGTGCCCGACCCCATCACCAGCCGCGATCTTGACGACTACGCCCGACGACTTGCACTCAGCGCGCAACAGCGCGGCGCGATCGAGCAGTTCCACGAAGCGTACAAGGCCCAGTTCGCCGCGCTGCGCGATAATGAAATCGAAAAGTTCCTCAGCGGCAGCACATCCAACGCCGGCGGCGGACGAGGCCCGGGCGGTGGAGGCGGCGGCGGCCGCGCGATGGGCATGCTGTTCGGCAACACCGACCGCAAGTCCATCGAGGATGCGCAGCGTCAGCTCAATTCCATCAACGAGCGCATCAAGGGCTTGGACAACAGCCTCTTCGATCAAATCCAGGGCCTGCTCATCGACGACCAGATCGTACTGCTCACCGGCGTACGACAGACCCGTGAGCGACAGCGCTACCGAACCGGT
The DNA here is from genome assembly GCA_964498045.1 of uncultured Isosphaeraceae bacterium. Classification (GTDB taxonomy): domain Bacteria; phylum Planctomycetota; class Phycisphaerae; order Phycisphaerales; family SM1A02; genus DATKJG01. The sequence continues at coordinate 5,313 of CAZCGB010000078.1, read as the reverse complement.
CTCAGCCGCGTCGCCGGGTTCAGCAATCCTTCGACGCAGGTCGATCTCACCGAACTGATGGCGAATCTCACGCTCTCAGCGGATGAGAAGACCAATGCATCGCCGATCATCACCACCTATGAAACCAGCCTGACCAGCGCGACCAAGAAACTGCACGATGACGCCGCCGAGTCCACTGTGACCATGCTGGACAAGCTGGAGAAGCTCGGCTTCACCTCCGACACGATGCAGGATCCGAATCGCCGAGGCGAGATGTTCGAGGCCTTCCGCACGGTGTGGGGCGAGATCACCGCCAAGATCAACGAGCGGGCTTCAGAGATCAGCGGGCTCAATCGCCGCACCGAGCGCTCGCTTGTGGCGGTGCTGGCGGCGGAGAACAGCCGCAAGCTGCGCGACAACTTCTTCCGCCGCGCGTACCCGGAGCTTCGCGTCTCCTCCAACACCGCGCGGGCGTACGAGGTCGCGCTGACGTTCGAGGATCTGACCGAGGATCAGCGGGCTGCGATCACAGCCATGCATGATCAGTATCTGGACAGCCTGGATCGCCTGAACGAGCAGTTGGCCGACGAGATCGACGCGCAGCGCAAGACGCGCAGCGGAATCGACTTCGGCGGCGGCGGACGCGGCGGGCCGGGTGGTGGACGCGGGGGCCAAGGCGGCGGCGAGAATTCCGACACCATGCAGAAGCTCCGCGATCAGCGCAGCCAACTGGTCGATGCCTCGCGGCAGCAGATGGAAGCCCTGCTCGGCCCGGAAAAGACCGAGCAGCTGCAGAAGCGCGTCGCCGAAGCTCGCGAACAGCAGCGCGAAGACCGCACGCAGCGCACCGCCACGTTCATCACGGTCGCACCGGCGGGAGGCGCAGCGATCGGCGGCGCAACCGCCATCACCGCGACGTTCAACGGCGACGAGATCACCGTGGATGGCCAAGGCCCTTCGCGCGATCCGTTCGTGCCGGCCGCCATCTCCGATCGAGATGTCGAAGCCTACGCCAAGCGCCTTGCCCTGAACGATGACGCCCGCACGATCCTCAGCGGACTGCACGACGAATACAGCGACCGCTTCAAGCAGATCGATGACACCGATATCCAGGCTGTGCGCGATGCGAGCGAGAACCTTTGGCAGCGCGGCGATGGCGATCGCCCGACGCCCCCCACCGCAGACGACGTCGATCGTCTCTATTCGCTGCGCCGGCAGGCCATCGCGGCGATCAAGACACTGGATGAGCAATTCTTCAATGATGTTCAGGTCGCCGTGCTCAGCGAAGAGCAGCACGCGCTGCTCGATCGCGTGCGGCAATCGCGCCTTCGCGCCATCTACAACCGCGGCACCGGCGAGCAGGGCATGTTCAACATGGGTGGCGGTGGAGGCGGCCGCGGCGGTCGAGGTGGCCCAGGCGGAGGCGGACCGGGGCGCATGTTCGTCTCCGGCTTTGGCGGAAGCTCTTCTGAATCGAATGTCGATCTTTCGGTGCTGATTGAGCAATCCAAGATCGCCGCGAACGATCCGAAGGCCCTCGACACGACTCTTGCCGAGTATGAAGCTGCCGCAACCGCGGCCTTCCAGATCATGTTCGAGAATAACATGCGGCTGCGTCAATCGACCGATCGAATGGCCGGCCAGTTCATGCGCGGCGGAGGCGGTGGTGACAGAGGCGGAAACGCGGCCGTCGCCGTCAACGGCGACAGTATTCGCCAGACCATGGAGACCGAAGGCAAGGCGGCCCGCGAAGCCAGCGCCGCGATGACGACGCTCAATCGCGATTCGCTCGAGCGCGTGGTGGCGCAACTCGACGCCACCAACGCCGATGCGCTGCGTCGCGCGTACAACAAGAAGGCGTTTCCCGACATCTATCGGGACCGCCGCAGCGCGCAGCCGCGCATCGATTCCGCCCTGGCCCTGCCAGACCTCACCGATCAGCAGCGCGATCAACTGCAGACCATGGCCTTCGAGTACCGCACTGCCTACGACGCGCTATGCGAACAGATGATCACGCTTGAAAAGTCGAACGCCGCTGCCCCGACAGGGGGCGGCGGTCAGGGTGCCGGCGGCGCTGGCTTTGACTTCCAGGCCATCCAGGAGCGCATGCGCAATCGTGAGAAGCTCGATTTTGAGCGTAATGACCTGAGTGACAAGATGTTGGCGCGCCTCCGCGCCACCCTCAACGAGGAGCAGGTGCGACGCCTTGGGCTGGAATTGAACGGCGGTTCATGATCGCCGGATTTGAGGGGCGTTTCCAGCGTCGAAGGAAGAGTTCCTCGTGTGACAGGCGCGTCACCAGCGATTTTGCGCGCCAAATGTGAAATGGCTGGCGTCGCGGGCGGCATTACAATCATGCTGAGGCTGCGCACGCACCGCCGCTTGCGCGGGGCGCGCGGCCGCTTCCGGCTCGGGAGGTCGTCATGTCGCATTGGTCTTCACAGAATGTTGATCGGCGTGCGTCGAAGTCTCGTTTGCTGATTCAATGCGCGTCGATCGCCCTGTTGCTTGGGCTGCTGGTTGCGCCGCGCGCCGCGGCGCAAGGAACCATGGGCATGCTTCCCGGGCCGATCTCCACCCGCGAGCTTGACGGCTACGCCAAGCGCCTGGCGCTGAGCCCGCAGCAGCGGCGCTCGCTGGATTCGCTGCATGATCAGTACAAGCAGGAGTTCCGCGTCCTGCGCGAAGGCGAGATCGCGCAGTTCCTCAAGGACATGCGCGACATGGATGGCGGCATGATGCCCAAGCGCAAGGCCATCGAGGATTTCCTGCAGAAGATGGATGCGCTGACGCGCAAGATCGCCGGCCTCGACAACCGGTTCTTCGACACGCTGCAGACGTCGCTCACCGAGGACCAGCTGTTGATGATGCCGCGCGTCCGCATGGCGCGGCAGCGCGGCCGCATGGACAACATGCAGATGATGTGGATGGGCGGGCAGAGACCGGCGGACCTCAGCGACATCGTCTTCTCCATGGACCTCTCCGCGGCCGATCGCGCCGCCGCCGACCCGTTCCTCTCGCAGTACGAGACCAAGCTCACCGCCGAGATGGAGAAGATGTATGACAACACCCACAAGATGATCCTCGGCATGTACGAAGCGCTTGAGAAGCTGGGCATCAGCGAGGATTCGATGCAGGACCCGGCCCAGGCCGAGAAGGTCGGCCAGGCGATGCAGCAGGTGTGGATGGACCTGATGGCCAAGAGTCAGAAGCAGATGGCGGAGATGACGACGCTCGGCGATCACACGCAGCAGAGCGTCAATGCTGCCATGACGCCCGATGCGGCGCGCGATCTCCGCAATCGCTACTACCAGCAGGTGTATCCCGAAGCGGCCTTTGCCCTGTACCGGCACGACTACGTCTTCGCCCCGGCGCTTAAGCGCGACGACCTCACGCCCGAACAGCGCGACGCGGTCATCGCCGCGCGCGACGAGATGCAGCGCAAGCTCGACTCGATCCTGGATCAGGCGATCGCGGGCATCAAGGTCTGGCGGGAAAGCATGTCGCCGTTCGATTACAACCAGGAGAAGGCTGAGCAGTATCAGAAGAGGCAGAACGACCTGCGCGTGAAGGCCGACGAGGCGCGGGCCACCGCCAATGCCACGCTGGAAGCCTCGCTGGGCAAGGACCTTCTGGACAAGGTCGGCCGGCTGAAGACCTCGGGAGAGGAGCCGCAGGATGAGATGATCGTCACGGACATGGGCGGCGGCATGGTCGCGGCGCAGACGCTGGAGGTCTCTGCGTCTGATGATGACGGCTCGGACTTCGCCTGGGGCATGGATCAGTTCCTTCCGCCGGGCATCGCGGAAAGCGAGCTCGCGGAGCTCGGCGAACGACTGGCGCTGACCGATGAGCAGCGCACGCTTGTGCAGGATCTGCACCAGCGCTACACCGAATCGTTCCAGAAGCTCAATGAGACCGACATCGCCAAACTGCAGCAGGCTGTGGCAGCCATGTGGCAGTACGACGAGGAATCGCAGACCTCGCGCGGGCCGACGGCGGATTCCATCAACGACACCTATCGGCTTCGCGCCATCGCGCTTGACGCCATCAACAAGACCGACGGCTCGTTCTTCGACGAGCTGGAGCTGGCGGTGCTCACGCCCGAACAGGCCAAGCTGCTGCCTCGCGCGCGCAGCGCCCGCGAGCGCGTGGTGTACAACCGCGGCGGATATTCCTGGGGCTACGACAGCAACGAGGGCGGAATCGATCTCTCGCGGCTGATCATGCGGAAGCGCTCGCTGATTCCTGATGATCAGCGAACCGCGGTGCTGGCGGCCCTGGAGAAATACGAACAGGAACTGCTTCCGTTGTTCAAGCAGCGGTACTCGAAGTCGCTGGAGGCGCAGAAGGTGCAGGAACTCTGGTCCGCGGAGATGACGCGGGCCCAGGCCGAGGGCGAGTCGAACAACGTCGCCATGGGCATGAAGTACCAGCAGATGATGAAGGAGCCGCAGACCGCGCTGGCCCAGGCGAGCGAGGCGGTGGCGAAACTCAATCGCGAGACGCTCGCCAAGCTCATGGACATGCTTCCCGCGGAGGCGGGGCATGATCTTCGCGGCGAATACAACCGACGGGCGTTTCCCAACGTGTACAACGATCCGGGCGCAGTGGACAAGCAGATCGACCGCGCCCGGGCCCTGCACGAGCTCAACGGCGAGCAGACGCTGCAGCTGGGCGAACTCGCGGCGAACTACCACCCCGCCTACTCCGCGCTGTGCGATGAGATGGTCAAGGCCAGCGAAGGTGAGAACCGCAATCCGTATCTGGCCACCGTCGATGCGGACAACATGGACGACTGGCAGAAGCGCGAGGAGACGCTGGCGAAACTGCGCTTCGACCGCAGCGAACTCAACGCCCGCGCCGCCAGCCAGTTGCGCACGATCCTCACCGAGGATCAGTTGAAGGCCATCGGCGGGCTGCCTGCGGTGGATGAAACCAACAACCGGTTCGACTGAGTCTGAATCCGGGTCGCCGCGTCAGACCGACTTGGTCGACGCGAGCGTGAAACGGTGCACGAGATGCCTGCGCCACACCGGCCTCCGCCAACCCGCGCGGCCGGCCAGATCGATCGCCTCGGCCCTGGTGAACCCCGCCTGCACGCTGACGATGGCGTCGTGCTTCACGATCGCTGGCGCGCCGATGAGGATCGGCCACATCATCGCGCGCGAGAAGCGCACCCGCACAAGATCGTTCCAGATCATGCCGCGCGCCGCAAGGCGATCCATGATCGTCAGCACCGTCAACACTTCGATGTCGGGCAGGTGATGCAGGAACAGCCCGGCGTGCGCGTAATCGAACGCACCGGCGTCGAACTGATCGGTCAATCGCAGC
>CAZCGB010000077.1:0-9134 GCA_964498045.1 uncultured Isosphaeraceae bacterium | reverse complement strand
GCCTCATCATGTCAACGATTCGCCTGCTGTTGCCGGTGTCGATTCTGTCCACTCTGTGTCTGAGCGCCTCTGCTCGCGCGCAAGTCGCCGCCACGGCTGAACACCAGGACGCCGCGGCGCACGCGAAGACCGAGGGCAAGATTGTGGATGGGCCTCGCAACATCCGTGAGTTCGATCCAGACGATGTCTCGCATGAAGTCGATGCGTCGGACATCAATCTGAAGAAGGTGTTTGAAGATCTCGGCGCTGATGCGACGCTGTGGTACCAGCACGTGCAGACGCTTGCGAACCCGTTCTTCGAAGGTCGCGCACCGGGCACGCGCGGCGGCGAACTCGCGGCTGAATACGTCGAGTTCTATTTCAAGCAATACGGCTTGCAGCCGGCGTTTCCCGTCGCGCAGTCCGACGAAAAGCCCGGCGGAGGCACGGAACATTCTGGGCTCACTTCATTCATTCAGCCGTTTGATTTCGCAGCACCCGATCCGAAGGTTGAACTGGTGACTGCCGAGGCCGCGATCGCCGGCGATGTACTGGTAAGGGGCGAAGACTTCTCGGTCCTCGGCGTCAGCGGCAACGGCACGGTGACGGCACCGATCACATTCGTCGGCTACGGCATCGAGAAAGGCAAGGACGATTACACCAGCTTCGACGAAGACACGGATCTGACCGGCCGCATCGCGCTGGTGTTCCGCTACGAACCACTGAACGATGACGGCAAGAGCCAATGGACGGAAGTGCGCTTCAGTCGATTCTCCAGCATTGCACCGAAGCTCGAAGCCCTTGCCAAGCGCAATGCCGCTGGAATCATCCTGGTCAATCCTCCCGGCGCGGTCGATGGCAAGGTCGGCCTTGAGACGCTGAACAACAGTGCACGATTTGGCGAACGATTGACCGTGCCTGCGGTTCAAATGACGCCTGAAGCGGTCGAACGAATTCTCGCCAGTCAGGGTGAGGCGAAGAAAGACCTGCTCGCCATGCGCAAAGCGGCTGATTCGGGCGAGATCAAGTGCGCAAATCTGCGTGACGATGTGCAGATCACGCTGACGACCAATCTGGATGTGGATGATCGCCTGCACACGCAGAACATCGCCGCAATGCTTCCAGGAAAGGGCGAACTTGCGGACCAGTGGATCGTCGTCGGCGCGCATTACGATCACGTCGGGTACGGCTACACGGGGACGATGCCCAACAACGTCGGCAAGTTGCATCCGGGCGCAGATGACAATGCATCAGGCACAGCCGGCATGTTGATCGCCGCCAAGCGACTTGTGCACGATTACGAAACGTCGCCCGGCGCTGAGAATCGACGTTCCATCCTGTTCATCGCGTTCGGGGCGGAGGAGGCGGGTCTGTTCGGCTCGGCTCACTTCATCAAGAACAGCGGAATTGCCGCTGACAAGATCTACTGCATGCTCAACATGGACATGATCGGCCGGCTGCGAAGCAACAGCGTGCTGGTGCAGGGCACAGGCACCGCGAAGGAATTCGATGAGGTGCTCAAGCCCATGTTCGAAGCGAGCGGATTGACCATCGCAAAGGTGCCGGGCGGTCGGGGGCCTTCAGATCACGCGAACTTCTACAACGCGGGCGTTCCAGTGCTCTTCATGTTCACCGGCGAACACGACATCTATCACACGCCGCAGGATCGCGCCTACACCGTCAATCCTGCTGGCGCGATCAAAATCGTTGATCTCGTGGAATCGATTGCGCTCGAGTTCGCGTCGCGCACGGAGCCTTTGACGTTCAACAATCCGACGGCAGCCGGCGGCGCCGCGCCACCGCGCCCTGCAGCCTCCCGAGTCCGCCTCGGCGTGATGCCTGCGTACGACGCAAGACTGGAGACAGGCGTCGCCGTGGAGACCGTGACGGAAGGAACCAGCGCGTCGGACGCGGGAATCCAATCGGGTGACGTGATGCTGACGTGGAACGGCGAGGAGCTGACCGGCGGCGCGAGGCTCTCGGAAATGCTCGCGAAGGCGAATCCGGGTGACAAGGTGAAAATCACCCTGCAGCGCGGCGACAAGAATCTGACCGTTGAAGTCACGTTGAAGGCCCGCGCGGAAGGCTGAGATCGGCGTGAACCGCCGTCAGCGAACGTACGAGGCCGCAAAAACGGCGGCGGGCGTCCCGTTCTGCGAGACGCCCGCCAAGGGTCGATGTGGACATAAGCCGAATTCTGTCCCACGCGATTGCTCGCGTGGCGTCGATCATTCCTCTGGGATCGTCGTTGCCGACGACCTCAAGCACGCTACCCGTCTCATATCGATTGCTCGATCGCCACGAACCGTGGCGGATCCATTTCTTTCGAAATCGATCATGAAACTGCTTGCGCTTGCACGCGGTGGGGTTTGCCTTGCCTCGCCTGTCGCCAGACGAGCGGTGCGCTCTTACCGCACCTTTTCACCCTTACCCGGCCTTCCAAGAACAAGGCGGGCGGTTTGATTTCTGTGGCACTTTCCCTGACTCGATTCGACCAGAGTCGGTGGGTGTTACCCATCACCGTGTCCTTCCGTGTTCGGACTTTCCTCCGCCGGCCTATCAGGTTTCGGCCTGGCGACCGACGGCGATCGACTGTCCACGGATGAATGGTAGGCGCTTGCGGCTCCGGTTCCGAGAAACCTCGAACTCACTCTGCGAGGATCCCGCCGAATGCGACGCGACCTTTGGCCTCCGGCTCGTAGAGCACATGCACGCCTGGGCCTGGCCGGCCAACAGCCGCGGCAATCGCATTGGTCAGTATTCGCAACTCGCGTTTGAGGGCGTCGCCTTGAGGCGTCTGCGACTTCAGCACATGCACGAAGACCGGCTGCGCGTAGTCGGGCGTGCCGCCGTTCTCACCGTATCGATTCCGCTCCAGTGCGCGCACGCGCACCCACGTCGTGCCCTTGGGCGCTTCAAACGCCTTGCCAATGACATCCGCAAGTTCGTCTGCAAGCGACGGGCGAAGCGACTCACCTTCATTCAACACGATTTCGACATCGACGATGGGCATTGCGGAATCAGCTTGCGAGTATCGCCTCGCGCAAAGGCAGAATCACGTGCGGCAGCACGCGCTCTTCCGCCAGTCGCTCGCCATGTCCCGCCAACGCGCCAAAGCAGGACTTCAGATCGTCAATCGTCTTGAGCGAGCCGTATTGCCGGACGGTGAGGTAGACGCTGATGGGTTCATCGTCGAACTTTCCGGCCGCGATTTCCGCCGTTCGCGTGCGTGTCTTGACCTCGACATACGCCTGCACGTCGCAGCGCGTGTTGATGGCGAAACCCAGGAACGGCTGGGCCTCGATGATCGCTTCATCGTGCGGATTGACCAGCGCACCCAAGGGTGAGTCGGCCAGCAGCGCATCGAACACCACCTCGTTGCGGTTGCGCTCGGCCCGCAGATCAAAGCCGAAGACCAGTTCGATGAACTCGATGTCGAGCGGGCTGATCGAGAGGAAGTACGGCGAAACCTCCAACACCAGCCGATGCAGGCGATAGGCCTGATCAAGTGTCTCAGGATTGACGCTTCCGCTGCGCACCGTGGTACGCCGCAAAGCGAGCCATGCATAGTGGGCATCCTGTTCGGCCGATTCCAGCGCGAGCTCGCCTTCATAACGACGGAAGCGATCCATCGAGGGAATCTCGCGTCGTACCCGGTCAAACAAATCCAGCACCGTCTCGCGATTGGTCGGCAGGTCCATCTTCAGCGAGATTTTCTGGTTGATGTAGAAGTCGGAGCAAAGCGCGCCGAAATTGGTCGCCATCGCGTCTCCTTGCGAAGGGGCCGAGCGTCTTGCACATCCAGTCACACCGGATCCAATCCGGCGGCGCGTACTGTACTCTTCTCCCCGGCACTTGTGGTTGTCCACATGCGCCCGGACGGAAGAGACCTCGTTGCCGGCTGCCGACACGGTCAGACTTTGCCGGCCGCCGCTGTCGGTTCGAGCATCCATCGCACGAGCGCTTCCGTATTCGAAAGCGTCTCCACCGCGAGGTCTGCGCCCGACGATTGCAGATTGTGGAGGCTGAACGCGCCGGTCGCCACGCCGATGGACCGGCAGCCGTTGGCCTTGGCGCAGTCGATGTCGTGCGGGGTGTCGCCGATGATGATCACTTCATCGCCGCGCAGGTTGCGACCGGTCAACTGCTCATGCCTTTTCATCGCCACCGGCGGCAGGCTGCGGCGCGACTGGCCGTCGATGCCCCATGCCGCGACACGAAAAAGATCAGGATCGAGCCCTGCCTGCTGGATCTTCAGGCGGCCGGTCTCGGGGTAGTTGCCGGTGAGCAGGCCGATGGTTGCATGATCGACGTCCACCAGTTCATGCACCAGGTCCTTCACGCCGGGGAGCAGCATGGCTGTGGGATTGGTCGTGAGGCGATGGGTAAGGTGTCGGCCGTACGTGGCGCGGAAACGCTCGTGCTGCTCGGGCGAGTTCTCGACGTTGTTGATGCGCGTGAGGTCGTTCCAGATCAGCGAGTCGAGGCGGCCGGAGAATTCGCAACCGTCAATGGTGAAGTGCTCGCCGAAGAGTTCGCGTCCGGCATCCTGCATGGCGTTGACGCCCGCGGACTTGGTGAGCAGAATTGTGCCGTCGATGTCGAAGAGGATCAGCATGTGCAAGCGAGTGTAGGTCCGCTTCCTACTTCGCCTTGATCAGCGTGACCACATCGTTCGCGGCGTCGTTGGGGATCATGAACGAGAGATTGTATTGCGCGATGCGCCAATCGTCGCCGACCCGGCGCAGCACGCCCGAGCCGCGGCAGGTGCCGTACTTCTCGTTGCTCAGCAATTCATCAAACCACGCCGTACGTCCGTCATCGGCGATGGTGATGAACCGCTTGCCGTGGATCGCCGTGTACGTCCATCCCTTTCCCTTGTCGAAGATCGGCTTGCAATACGCCTTGAACTGCTCGACGGTCCAACGTTCGCTGGCGTCGGTGCCGAGGAAGACGCCGTCGGCGGCGAACAGCGCGAAATACGCGTTGAAGTCGGCCTTGGACGCGGCGGCGTGGAAGTCGTCGAGCGTCGCGGCGACCGAATCCGGGCCGTTCACAGATTCGGTCCTCGATCGCGCCGCAGCGGCGAACACGGCGATCGCGCCGCCCAATGCCGCGAGGGTGAGTGCAGTTCTGATCAGCATGCGCGAATTCCTTTCTTCACCGTGCGAAAGCGACTGAAGTCGCTGGGCCTTGCGAAGACCTCGTCATTTCACCGCCGCGCAGACCTTCTTTGCGGCATCGGTGAGGTCCGTGGCCGGCTGCATCGTGGGAATATCTCGCTTGGCTTCAGTGAGGATCTTGCGCGCCTCATTCACATTTGTGCCTTCAAGGCGAACGACCAGCGGGACCTTGAAGCCGACTTCCTTCGCCGCACCGGCGATGGCGCGAGCCACCTTGTCGCACTGCATGATGCCGCCGAAGATGTTGACCAGAACGCCTTCAACGCGCGAATCGCTCAAGATGATGCGAAAGGCCTCGGTGATGGCTTCTTCGCTCGCGCTGCCGCCGACGTCAAGGAAGTTCGCCGGCTCGCCGCCGTGCAGTTTGATGATATCCATCGTGCTCATGGCGAGTCCTGCGCCATTCACAAGGCAGCCGATGTTTCCGTCAAGCGCGACATATGAGAGCCCCATGGCGTTGGCGCGCAATTCTGACGCATTCTCTTCCGCAGGATCGAACAGATCCGAGATGTTCTTGTGCCGGAACATCGCGTTGTCATCGAAACTGAACTTGGCGTCGATCGCCAGCACTTCACCGTCGGGATGCCCCTCGTTGGGCGGCGTCACCACCAGCGGGTTGATCTCCGCCAACGACGCGTCGGTGTCGACGAACAGTTTTGCCAGGCGCGTCATCACGTTGACAGCCTGATTGACCTGCTTGCCTTTGAATCCGAGCTCGAAGGCGAGGTCGCGCGCCTGGAACGGCTGCAATCCGAGCAGCGGATGCAGCCGCACCTTCCTGATGGCGTCGGGGTTCTTCTCAGCGACGGCCTCGATCTCCACGCCGCCCTCGGCGGAGGCGATCATCGTGTTTGTGTTCGCCGCACGATCGACCGTAATGGCGAGGTAGTACTCCTTCGAAATATCCACGGCAGCAGCGACAAGCAGGCGCTTGACTTCCAACCCTTCCGGGCCGGTCTGCACCGACACCATGCGATTGCTCAGCATGAACTTCGCCGCCTCACGCGCTTCAGCCGGCGACTTGACGAGTTTGACGAAGCCGGCCTTCCCTCGGCCGCCGGCGTGAACCTGCGCCTTGATCACCGCCTGCTTTGCGCCGCTGTTGAAAACTTCCTTCGCCGCGCTCTCGGCTTCGTCGATCGTCTGCACCATTCGCCCGGTGGGTACGGGCACGCCAGCCGAAGCGAGGAGGTCGCGGCCTTGATATTCGTGAATTTTCATGCGGCGATCATAAAGGATTTTGGATTGGGGATTTTGGATTTCGGAATGGCGCGCGGACGCCGGTCGACGTGGGTCAACCCACAATCCAAAATCCGCACTTCAGAATCCGAAATCTCATATGCCTCGGTATTTGTCGATCATCGCCTTCACATCGTAGGGTTTCGCGACGTTGTCCATTTCGATCTCCACGCGCGGCCCGCGCGTTGAATCGGCGTGGCCATCGTCGGCTGCGTCCTTCTCACGCTGGAATGGATCGCTGCCGCCTGCCGCGGAATCGATGGCGATAGACCCGACGCCGAGCAATCGCTGCAAGACGGTCTGGCGGATCTGCACATTCATGATGTGACGATGCAGAACCTCTGAGGTACGGCGCTTGATGATGCCTTCCTGGCGGATCGTCCGCTTGTTGGTGATGATCAACTTCACCCATCGATGCGGCGCGCCCCACCAGATCAGCCACCACACGAGGCCGGCGCATGCGCCGGCAAGACCGACCCAGACGTAGCCGCGCCACCATGCGGTCTTGATCAGCGCGGCCACAGCGAAGCCCAAGCCACCCATCACAAGCAGCACCATCACCGAGAACAGCAGCGGATGCGCGCGAAACATCGCTTGCCGGACGATGAGCACTTCGTGTTCATGCGCCTCCTGCGTCGGCTGCGAAACCTCGCGAGCGGGCATGTACCCTTCAGGAACCGATGGTCTGGGCTTGCCCTTGGCGATCGGCGGCGCGGGAGGGCTGGCGGCGGAGGTTGTCTCCGGCATGCGATTGATGTCGCCGCAATACGGGCAACTCACCTTCTCGCCCGGGCGCGCATCATCTTCCACTTCGAAGGGCTTCTCGCAGTTATCGCAGGTCAGAGTGATCACCAGAACGCTCCCGGCCGTGCCTCTCACGGCGTCAACGATGACACTGTACCGCACCGGCCGATTGTGCGATGGCGCAATATCCATCCGCATTCGTCGCGTCCACGTGAAGAACGCTATCCTGATACTTCGGGATCCCGTTCGCCTTCGTGCAACTCGCTGAGTGCCTGTCCCAATAAACTCAAAGCCGGACACCCGCTGCGGAGCCGGTGCTGCGAGGATTTCGGCAACGAAACAGGGTCCTGTCCTTCCAGGAGTTGTCTTTGAAGACCGCGTTGATCGTGCTGATGGTACTGGTGGGAGTGGTCGTGGCCGGCGCGCTTGTCGCAGGGCCGCAGCTTCAGGATGCGCTCAAGTCGTTCAAGCCCGAACCGCCCACCACCAAGGTGCGGCTTGAGACGATCAAGCCATCCAAGCTCATTGAGACAGTCAAGGCTCCGGGGCTGATCGAGCCGCACACGATGGTGGAGATCTCAGCCGAGGTCTCCGCCCGCATTGAAGAGATGCCGTTCGATATTGGTGACGTGGTGAAGAAGGATCAGATCGTCGTCAAGCTTGACGACCGCGATTTGAAGGCTTCACTTGACGCATCCAAGGCCCGGGCCAAGGGCGAGGAGTCGCGGCTGCAGTCAGAAACCGCTCGACTGGCGGGGTTGCTCTCGTCCTTGAACTACGCCAAGAAGACGCAGGAGCGGCAGCAGGCGCTGTACGACTCGGGCGACCTCTCGCGCAAGGACCTCGATGCCGCGCTCGAGCGGGTTGAAAACGACTCCGCGCAGGTCGATGCCGCGAAGTTCTCCATCTCGACGATGGAGAACTCGCTGGCAGCTGCGAAATTCGACGCCGATCAGATTCAGCAGCGGCTGGAGAAGACCATCATCCGCGCCCCGATCGACGGGCGCATCATCGCCCGCAACGCCGAAATCGGCGAAGTGGTCATGGTCGGCACCATGAACAACCCCGGCACGGTCATTCTGAAACTCGCGGACCTCTCGCGCATGCTGGTGCGCGCCGAAGTGGCTGAAAGCGACATCGCCAAGATTGAGCACGGACAATCGGCGAAAGTGCACATCAACGCCTATCGGGACGAGGTGTTCAGCGGCACGGTCACGCTCATTGCGCAGGAGCGCACCGTCAAGGTGACCGACACCACCGGATACTTCGAAGCCGAGGTCGAGATCGACTTGCAGGGCAAGGAGATCCGCTCGGGCGGGCAGGCGAACGTGGACATCGAGATCGCCTCGCATGATGGGCTGGCCGTTGAGAGCCAGGCCATCGTCGATCGGCTGATTGACGACCTGCCGGAGGAAGTGAAGAAGGACAATCCGCTGATTGACCGGGCACGCCGGCAATGCTCAGTGGTGTTCCGCATGGTCGACGGCAAGGCGATGTGTACGCCGGTGAAGCGCGGCGCGAGCGATGACACGCACAGCCAGATCCTCGCAGGGCTCGGCGAAGGCGATGTCGTCGTGGTGGGCCCGTTCAAAGTGCTTGAGAACATCAAGCACGGCGACCTTCTCAAGGAAGACGACGGCAAGTCGGAGACCAACGGCAAGACTGAAGACTCCAAGGGCGGAGCCCAGGTCCGGGTGCGCATGTGATGCGGAGCCGCGCGACGTGAACATCATCCGCACGATGAATCTGCGCAAGATCTACCGCGTCGGCGTCGAGACCATCTACGCGCTGCGCGGCGTGAACATCGAGATCAATGAGAACGAGTTCGTCGCCATCATGGGTTCTTCCGGTTCGGGGAAGAGCACCTTCATGAACATCCTCGGCTGCCTCGACCAGCCGACCGGCGGCACCTACTTTCTCGCCAATCGAGACGTCAGCCGCATGAGCGCATCCGAGCTCGCGGCGGTCCGCAAGGAGGTCACGCGCCTG